>NZ_JBIAMB010000026.1:0-129828 GCF_042873895.1 Streptomyces sp. NPDC004435
GCATCGACGGCATGCTCCGCACCGAGTACCAGGGCTGCCGCTACTCCCTCGGCTACCCCGCCTGCCCCGACCTGGAGGACCGCGCCAAGATCGCCCACCTCCTCCGGCCGGAGCGGATCGGCGTCGAGCTGTCGGAGGAGTACCAGCTCCACCCCGAGCAGTCCACCGACGCCCTCGTCCTCCACCACCCGGAGGCGAACTACTTCAACGCCCGCTGAGCGGGCGCTCTCCGCCCGTGGCAGCGGTGAGGGGCCGGCGCCCGTGCGCCGGCCCCTCACCGTGTTCCGGGTCCGCGCTAGGCGCCGGCGACGCCCAGGTAGCACCGCAGGTGCTCACCGGTCAGCGATCCCGTCGAGGACAGGAGCTCCCGCGGCGTCCCGGTGAAGACGATCTCGCCGCCGCCCTTGCCGCCCTCGGGCCCCAGGTCGATGATCCAGTCGGCCTCCTTGACCACGTCGAGGTTGTGCTCGATGACCACGACGGTGCTGCCCTGGTCGACCAGGGTGTCGAGGAGCCGCACCAGGGTGGCCACGTCCGACATGTGCAGGCCCGTGGTCGGCTCGTCCAGCACGTAGACGCTGCCCGGCCGGTTGAGCTGGACCGCCAGCTTGATGCGCTGGCGCTCGCCGCCGGACAGCGTGCTCAGCGCCCGCCCGATGGTGAGGTAGCCGAGGCCGACCTCCACGAGGGCGCGGATCCGGTCCCGCAGGGGCTTCTCCTCGAAGAAGGCGACCGCTTCCTCCGCGGACATCTCCAGGACGTCCGCGATGGACCTGCCGCGCACGGTGTGCGCGAGGACCTCGTCCTTGAAGCGCCGGCCGTCGCAGGTCTCGCAGTGCACGGTCACCGGGTCCATGTACGCGATCTCGGTGATGACCGCGCCCCTCCCCTGGCAGTCCTCGCACGCGCCGGCGGAGTTCGCGCTGAACAGGCCGGGGGCGGCGTTGTTCGTCTTGGCGAACAGTTTCCTCAGCGGGTCCATCACACCGAGGTACGTGGCGGGCGTGGAGCGGGAGGAGGCGGCGATCGGCGACTGGTCGACGTAGATCGACTCGGGGTGGGCGGTCATGAACGCCTCGGAGACGAGGCTGCTCTTTCCCGAGCCCGCGACGCCCGTGACGACGGTGAGGACACCGGTCGGGATGTGGACCGACACGTTCTTGAGGTTGTGGACGGAGGCGCCCTCGATCGCCAGCTTGCCCCGCGGCTCACGGAACCGGGTGCGCGGCTCGGCGGCGGCGCGCAGCCCCTGCCCGGTGAGCGTGTCGGCGGCGCGCAGCTCGTCGTAGGAGCCCTGGAAGACGATCTCGCCGCCGTGGACGCCGGCGCGCGGACCGACGTCGACGACGTGGTCGGCCATCGCGATCACGTCGGGGTCGTGCTCGACGACGAGGACCGTGTTGCCCTGGTCGCGCAGGGAGCGCAGCAGGTCACCGAGCCGGCCGACGTCCCGGGGGTGCAGGCCGGTGCTGGGCTCGTCGAAGACGTACGTCATGCCGGTGAGGGTGCTGCCGAGGTGGCGGACCAGCTTGAGGCGCTGCCCCTCGCCGCCGGAGAGCGTGTTGGTGGCCCGGTCCAGGCTGAGGTAGCCGAGGCCGATGTCCGCGACGCGTTCCAGGGCGGTGCGGGCCGCGGCGGCGATCGGTCCGGCCACCGGGTCGTCGATGCGGCCGATCACGCCGATGAGGTCGCCGATCTCCATCCGGCACCAGTCGGCGATCGAGAGCCCGTCGATGCGGGTGGCGAGCGCCTCGGGGCCGAGGCGGGCGCCGTCGCAGGCCGGGCACCGCTGCTCGGTGATGAAGGCCGCGATGGCCTCGCGGTTCTTCTCGCTCATCGTGCTGACGTCACGCTTGAGGTTGAGGCGGGTGACGCGGTCCACGAGGCCCTCGTAATTCACGTCGAGGGAGCTGTTCTTCGTCGTGAGGCGCACCTTCGGCCCGCCGCTGCCGTGCAGGAGGGTGTGCCACTCCTCGGGCGTGTAGTCGGCGAGCACCTTCGCCGGGTCGAGCCGCCCCGAGGTCGCGTACAGCTGCCACTCGGGGCTGCCCACCCGGTACCAGGGCACCAGGATGGCGCCCTCGTCGAGGGACCTCGTCCGGTCCACGACCCGGTCGGGGTCGATGCGCTGGACGTTCCCCAGCCCCTCGCACTCCGGGCACATGCCCTTGGGGTCGTTGAAGGAGTACAGGGAGACGAGGCCCCTGGACGGGGTGCCGTGGCGCGCGAACAGCGCCCGGATCATCGAGTAGATGTCCGTCATCGTGCCCACCGTGGAGCGGCTGTTGCCGCCCACCGGCTTCTGGTCGACGATGACGGGGGCGGAGAGGTTCTCGATGGCGTCGGCGTGCGGCCTCTCGTACTTCGGCAGCTGGTTGCGGACGAACCAGCTGTAGGTGGAGTTCAGTTGCCGTTGCGCCTCCACGGCGACGGTGTCGAAGACGAGGGAGGACTTGCCAGAGCCGGAGACGCCGGTGAACACCGTGAGGGTGTTCTTCGGGATCTCCAGGGAGACGTCCTTGAGGTTGTGCTCGCGCGCGCCGACGATCTTGATGGTGTGTGATTCGCCCATAGCGGCACGCTAGGGCGGACCGCTGGACTCCCGCTCGACCGCGCGGGCCGGCCCTGCGGCGGGGGCGCGGGTCCCGACCCTGCGGACGCGGGTCGAAGCCGCCCTGCGAACGCACGTCCCGGCCCTACGGGCGCAGGTCGCGGAAGAAGTCCCGGAGGTCGGTGACGAGCCGCTCGGGATCCTCCAGGGCGGGGAAGTGGCCCCCGGTGTCGTACTCCTTCCAGCTGCGGAGGTCGGTGAAGCGCCCCTCGATCCAGGGGCGCGGCATCCGCCCGTCCTTGGGGTAGTTGGCCACGGCGGCCGGTACGGGGACCTCGCCGAGCGCCATCCTGTTCTGGCTCTCCCAGTAGATCCGGGCGGACGAGGCGGCGGTGCCGGCGAACCAGGCGACGCTGACCGCGTCGAGGAGCCGGTCCCGGGGGATCGCCTTCTCCAGGTCGCCGTCGTGGTCGCTCCACGCCCAGTACTTCTCGGCCATCCAGGCGAGTTGGCCGGCCGGTGAGTCGGTCAGGCCGTAGCCGAGGGTCTGGGGGCGGGTGGTCTGGATGACCGAGTAGCCGCCCTCCTGCTCCTTGAAGGCCTTCATCCGCGCCAGTCCGGCGAGGTCGCGCTCGTCGAGTTCGACCTGCTCCTGGGGCGGGCGGGCGAAGGGCATGGCGACATGGATGCCGAGCAGCGCGCCTCGGTCCTGCTCGCCCATGATCGTGGTGATGAACGACCCCCAGTCGACGCCGTGCGCGGCGTAGCGGCCGTATCCCAGGCGCTCCATGAGGGTGTGCCAGGCGGTGGCGGTCCGCTCGGCGGTCCAGCCGTGGGAGGCGGGCCGGTCGCTGAAGCCGAAGCCGGGCAGTGAGGGGCAGACGACGTGGAAGGCGTCCGCCGGGTCGTCCGGCTCGGTGAGGGGCCGGATCACGTCGAGGAACTCGACGACGGAGCCGGGCCAGCCGTGGGTGAGGAGCAGCGGTACGGCCTGCGGGTGCGGGGACCGGGCGTGGAGGAAGTGGATGCCGAGGCCGTCGATCTCCGTGCGGTACTGGGGGATCCGGTTGAGCCGGGCCTCGGTGGCCCGCCAGTCGTAGGCGTCCTTCCAGGACGCGCACAGTTCCTGGGCGTAGGCCAGGGGCATTCCCTGGGACCAGTCGTCGACGGTCTCGCGGTCCGGCCAGCGGGTGCGGGCGAGGCGGGAGTCGAGGTCGTCGAGCTGCGCGTCCGTCACTGCGACGCGGAAGGGGGTGATCGGAGGCGTCATGAGTGCTCCTCGGTGAGTGGTCGCCCGCCGCGCCGCGGGGGCGGTGGGTCCCCGCGGCGCGGCGGTGTGCGCGGCGCTTCGCCCGTCGGCCGGGCCGCCGGTCACTGCAGCAGGGTGGGTTCCTTGCGCGGCGCGGGCTCGGACGCCCCGACGGCGGTGGCGGGAGCGGCGGAGGTGCCGGTGGTCGAGGCCGTACCGGTGGTGGCGGTGCCGGGAGGGGCGGTCGCGGCCGGGCTCGGGGAGGGGCGGCTCCAGCGCCGCATCGCCGGCCGCTCGACGAAGGTGTACAGGAGCCAGGCGAGGACGAGGCTGATCCCGATGGTCAGGGCGATGTCGCCCAGCGCCTCGGCGAAGCTCCAGGTCTCCATCCCGTGCGTCGGGTCGACGGCGCGGACCGGCCCGTAGTACAGGACGAGGTAGTGGACGATGTACAGGGCGAAGGAGATCTCGCCGAGCCACACCATCGTCCGGCCTCCGAAGCCGGTGCGCTCACCGCGTACGTCCGCGGTGGCCGCGGCGGCGATCACCAGCGCGAGCGGCAGCGCGCTCAGCGACATCCAGGCGAACACGTCGGGGAGCTGGGTCGTCACGCCGTAGGCGGCGACGGCGAGGAGCGCGGCCCAGGGCAGCTTCAGTCCGATCCACCGGCCGCGCAGCACGATCTGCGCCATCAGGATGCCGATGACGAACTCCAGCATGCGTGTCACGGGGAAGTGGTAGACGAACCAGTACTCCCACCAGGACATGTCGCCGCCCCACCACATGACGGGCTGGTCGGGCAGGACCTGGGCGACGAAGGGCACCGCCAGGACGGCGAGGGTGAAGCCGCCCGTCCACAGCCAGAGGCGGCTGTCGCGGATGCGCCGGACCAGGGGCAGCAGCAGCGGGAAGCACAGGTAGAACAGCAGCTCGCAGGTGAGCGACCAGCTGGGCGAGTTGATGCCGTGCCCCTGGATGACGTCCTGCATCGGGAAGAAGCTCTGGAGCAGGAAGACCGACGGCAGGGTGTTCTCGACCGTGACGGCGAGACCGGTCACCGTCATGAGGATCACGGTGGCGGCGAGGGTGACGAGGTGGTTGGGGAAGATCTTCACCAGGCGCCGCCGCCAGAACAGCCGACGGGTGTCGTCCTCCCGGGCCACCCAGGTGAGGATGAACCCGCTGAGCACGAAGAAGAACGTGAGCCCCAGCGAGCCGATCACGAACAGGTAGTCCGAGTAGTCGTCGGCGGGGTCGGCGCCCATGAAGAACAGATAGCCGGTGTGGGAGACGAGCACGACGAAGGCCGCGACGAAACGCAGCCCCGTGAGCGAGGGCAAGGTCGAGCGGACGCCGCCCGGGGCGTCGTGTGGGGCTGCTGCTGGCACGGTGCGCTCCTTGGTTCCGGAATGGGGTGACGTGGGGCGTGTCTCCCGGTCGTGGGGGCCGGGCAGGCGGGGCGGGGATCCGGCCCCGCCCCCGGGGACGGGGGCGGAGCGGGGCGTCCGCGGGGCGGGGGTACGACGTACGGGGCGTACGACGGGGGCGTACGGGGCGTGCCGTACGGCGCGGGGCGTACGGCGGGGGACCGGGCCGGACGTCGGGTCAGTTCGTCGCGTCCCGCGGGCCGAGGACCGCCGCCGCGTAGCTGCGCGCCGCGGAGGTCTCGAACTGCAGGGCCTTGTGGCTGCTCGCGGTCACGACGTCGCGCCAGAACCGCTGGAGGGGGTGGCCCGCCGAGAGCGCGCCCGTGCCGGAGGTGCGGATCAGCGTCCAGACCGCCTCCGCGGCGAGCTCCGCGGCCGCGGCCGCGTTGCGCTCGGAGCGGGCGAGGGTCGCCGGCGTGAAGTCCCGGGTGTCGAGGGTGCGGGCGTTCTCCTGGACCAGAAGGCGGGCGGCGTCGATCCGCGCGGCGGCGCGGGTGAGGACGGCCTCCCGGTCAGGGGTGCGCCGGTCGCCGGTCAGGACGGTGCCCGCCGCGCGCAGCGCGCCCAGGGCGGCTCCCACCGCGGGCGCCACGAAGGTGAGCCCCGCGACGGCGGCGAACGGCACCCGGTGGACGTCGGCGTCCGAGGACGTGTTGCGGCCGGTGAGCAGTTCGGTCCTGTCGAAGCCGAGGTGCTCGGGCACGAAGACGTCCTCGACCACCACCGTGTGGCTTCCGGTGGCCGTCATGCCGATGGCGTCCCAGGTCGGGAGCGTGCGGTAGGAGCCGCGGGGCAGGGCGAGGAAGAGGAGGCGCGGCGGGCCGTCCGGGGCGGGGGCCGCCGCGCAGACGAGGGTCCAGTCGGCGGAGTCGACCGTGCTCACGTAGTTCCAGCGTCCGGCGACGCGCCAGCCGCCCTCCGCGGGCACGGCGCGTCCGGACGGGATCAGCCCGGCGGCGATCAGCATGTCGGGGCCGTCGGCCCAGACGGTCCGCTGTCCCTCGGCGGGCAGGTGGGCGGCCAGCCGGGCCGAGTGGGCGGCGAGGGAGGCGGTCCACGCGGTGGCCGGGCACTCCTCCGCGACGGAGACGACGGCCTCGACCAGCTCGCCGAACGAGCCTTCCGCCCCGCCGAGCGCGGAGGCGACGAAGTGGCGGGCGAAGCCGGCCTCCCGCACCGCCTCGACCACCTCGGGACGCAGGGCGCGGTCGCGGTCGGCGTCCTGGGCGTGCGGGGCGGCGAGGACGCGTACCTTCTCCGCGCCCGTGCCCAGTCCGGTTTCCTGATGTGTGTCGGCAGGCATCCTGGTGCTCTCCTCCTCCGAGGCGTGCTCGGTGACGGGACGTGCGGTGCGATGGGGGCGCGAGGCCCGGGGCGTCACCCGGCGCGGGGCCCGGTGCTCGGCGCGAGGACCGGCGCCCGGCGCGAGGACCGGCGCCCGGCGCGAGGACCGGCGCCCGGCGCAGGAACCGGCGCCCCGGGAGCCCGGCGCGAGAGTGCCTAGCGCGAGGCCCGGACGGCGCGCTCGAAGCGTTCGAGCGTCTCGCCCGGCGAGGGTCCGTCCAGGGCGGCGAAGATGCGGTCGGCGCCCTCGCCGTGCTGGTGCAGCTTCACGTGGGCGAGGGTGACCTTCGTACCGCCGCCCTCGGCGGGCTCGAAGTCGACCTCGATCTCGCTGGCCCCGTCGTCGGTCGGCAGGGACTGCCAACTGGCGTCGATACGCCAGGTCATGACGATCCGTCGGCCGGGCACCCACTCGAGGACGCGGCCCCAGTCGATCTCCTCGCCGTCCACGTCCCACTCGTAGTAGCGGCCGCCGGCCCCCGGCTCGAAGGCCAGGCCGGCCCGCTCCTTCTTCAGCAGGACGTGGCTCGGCGGCCACCAGTCGGCGGGGCGCTCGGTGAAGACCTTGAACGCCTCCTCCGGGGTGGCGGCGACGGTCACCCACTTGCGTACGTCCGCAATCGTCTGCTCGGGCACGTGCCCTCCTTGGTCACCTCGCGCGTCGGTGGCGCGATCCGGCCGGTCGAGGGACGACGTTCGGGCCGGGCGCTAGGCCGGGTGTCGAGCCGCGCTTGAGGGACGCCCGACTCCCCGCCGCCCGGCTCCGGGCCGGATCGAGCCGCGCCCTAGCCCGCACGGCGACGGTCCTGGCCACTCGTCATGAACCGACCGTCCGACGATCAGGGGAGAGACCATGAGCAACGCGGAACCGGCCACCGGACAGACCCGTCGGGTCGCGTTCGTCACCGGGGCGACCAGCGGGATCGGGCTCGCCGTCACGGAGCTGCTGGCCCGGCGGGGCTTCGCCGTCTTCGGGGTGGCGCGCGGCGCGGAGAGCGTCACCACCCTGGTCAAGCGGCTGCGCGAGGAGGGCCTGGAGGTCTCCGGCGCCGTCTGCGACGTGACCTCGGTGGAGCAGATCAGGACCGCGGTGGCGTCGGCGGTCGCGGCGTACGGACGCATCGACGTCCTGGTGAACAACGCCGGCCGCGGCGGGGGCGGGGTGACCGCCGAGATCGACGACGCCCTGTGGGACGACGTCATCGAGACGAACCTCAACGCGACCTTCCGGGTCACCCGCGAGGTGCTGAGCACCGGCCTGATGAGCGAGGGCGACTGGGGCCGGATCGTCAACATCGCCTCCACCGGCGGCAAGCAGGGCGTGGAGCTGGCCGCCCCGTACTCGGCCTCCAAGGCCGGCGTCATCGGCTTCACCAAGGCCGTCGGCAAGGAGCTGGCGCAGCGCGGGATCACGGTCAACGCCGTCTGCCCGGGCTATGTGGAGACGCCGATGGCGCAGCGGGTGCGGCAGGGGTACGCGGCGCACTACGGCGTGAGCGAGCAGGACATCCAGGAGAAGTTCAACTCCAAGATTCCGCTGGGCCGTTACGCGACGGCCGACGAGGTCGCGAGCCTGGTGGGCCACCTCGTCTCCGACCAGGCCGGGTCGATCACCGCCCAGGCCCTCAACGTCTGCGGCGGCCTCGGCGCCTACTGAGCCACCACGTGGCGCGGCCAGGCGCCGCGCGCAGAGACGGAGCGCGACCCATGACAACCACGACAGCACCCTCCGGCACGACGCCGGCCGGCCCGACGGCGTCGGGCGACCCACAGGACGGCACAAAGGGCGGCACGACGGACGGCGGGGCGGGCGGCACGACAGGCGACACGACGGCCGGCGGGGCGGCGCCGGTTCGGCCGGATCCCTCGCCCGCCCCCGACGCCGCGGACTTCCGTGCCGCGATGGGCCGGTTCCCCACCGGCGTCACCCTGCTCACCCAGGGCTACGGCGACCGCACCTCGGTGATCACGCTCAACAGCCTGGTCTCCGTCTCGCTCGACCCGCTCCTGCTGCTCGTCTCGGTCAAGTCCGCCGGCCGGATCCGCCCGCGGGTCGGTGCCGCCGGGAGCTTCGCGGTGAACGTCCTGGGCCGTGGACAGCGGGACCTGGCCGTGGAGTTCTGCCGCCCCGACCGGAGCGAGGGACAGGCCGCCGTACGGCGCATGGCGGCCGTCCCGGGCGTCACCGGCAACGCGGTGATGCCGTCGGCCGAGGCGTACGTGGAGTGCGTCCTGGAGCACGAGCACCGGGCGGGGGACCACACCCTGCTCATCGGCCGGGCGGTCGCGGTCGTCATCCGCGACCGCTCCCCCGACCCCCTTCTCTTCCACCGGGGCGGGTTCACCGGCCTGCCCACCACCGAGCAGAGGAGTGCGGCATGAACGAGACGGCGACGGACCTGCCCGAACAGACGCGGCCGGACACCGGGCCACGCCCGGACGGGGAGCCGCCCGCGCTCCGGCGACTGGCGGACGGGGTGTACGCCTACGTGCAGCCGGACGGCGGCTGGTGCCTCAACAACGCGGGGCTCGTCGTCGGCTCGGACCGCACCGTCCTGGTCGACACCGCCGCGACGGAGGCGCGCACGCGCCGGCTGCGGACGGAGACCGAGCGCGTCGCGCCGGCCGGTCCCGACTACGTGGTCAACACCCACTTCCACGGCGACCACACCTTCGGCAACGGGCAGTTCGCGCCGCGCGCCGTGGTCGTCGCCCACGAGGGGACCCGGGCCGACTCGGCGGAGGCGGGGCTCGGCCTGCGCGGCCTGTGGCCGGACGTCGACTGGGGCAGCACGCCCCTGGTGCTGCCCGACCTGACCTTCGACGGGTCGCTGACGCTGCGGCTGGGCGGTCTGCGGGTCGAACTGCTGCACGTCGGCCCGGCACACACGGCGAACGACGTGGTGGCGTGGATCCCCGAGCGTTCCGTCCTGTTCACCGGGGACGTGGTGTGGTCGCGGGTGACACCGTTCGTCCTGTTCGGCTCGGTCAGCGGCTCGCTGGAGGCCCTGGACCGACTGCGCGCGCTGGGGGCCCGTACGGTCGTCCCGGGCCACGGTCCCGTCGGCGGACCGGAGTTGTTCGACTTCACCGAGGCGTACCTGCGCTTCCTGCGGCGGACCGCCGAGGAGGGCGTACGCGACGGGCTGACCCCGCTGGAGGCCGCCCACCGGACGGAGCTGGGCGTCTTCGCCGGACTCGTCGACGCCGAGCGCCTGGTCGGCAACCTGCACCGGGCGTACGCGGAGGTCGAGGGCCTGCCCCCGGCGGCGAGGATCGACGTCGCCAGGTCGTTCGGGGAGATGGTCGCCTTCAACGGCGGGCTGCCCGCCTGCCACGCCTGAGGAGACGGACGGAACGGCCGAGAAGGAGGAACCCACCATGGTGACGGTCGGTGAACGCGAACGGTCCGACCCCAAGGAACACGACACCGCCGCGGGCGTGCCGGTCCTGCTGCTGGCAGGGGAACCCGACGACGACGGAAGCGAGCCGCACATCTGCCGGGGCATCGACTGACCGGCGTGACCGGACGGAAGGGCCCTCCGAGCGGACTCGGAGGGCCCTTCCGTCCGTCCTCAGGACGCGCTCTCGACCGGAGTGTCCCGGTGGATCACCCGCGACCTGGTCAGCAGCCGGCCGCCCCGCCGCACGAGCACGTCCTCGACCGTGAACGTGGGCTGGAAGGAGACCTTCCCCTCGCGATCGGTCAGGGTGACCAGCGTGTAGTAGGAGACGCGGAGCGTGTCGGGGTCGTCCGCGTCGGCCTCGATCAGCGGGTGCCCGAACCAGTGGCGGACGGCGATGTCCCGGTAGCGCGGCAGACTGGCCCGCATGCCGGCGATCATCTCCTCCCGCCCGCGCTGGCACTGCCCGCCGGCGTGCACCACCTCGCCGTCCTCGGTGAAGGTGTCCGCGAACCCCTCGATGTCCAGGCTGTCCACCCGCCGCATCTGCCACGCGTAGTACGTCTGGACCTCGGCGTAGAGGTCTCCACCGACCTGGCTGTACGTCTCCTGGGCCGCCTGGGCCGTCTGGACCGACTGGGACACAGTGACTCCCTCCCGTGACGCACTGCCGCCACGGCGACGGCAGCACCGTCGCCACCCTCTCCCCGCCCGCTCCATCCTCACTGGAGAACCGCTCCACCGCGCACACACGGAGAGGGCCCGCCTGCGCAGGCGGGCCCTCTCCGGCCGTCGAGGCACGCCACCGGCGCTCCGGTCAGACGTTGAAGCGGAACTCCACCACGTCGCCGTCCTGCATGACGTACTCCTTGCCCTCCATGCGGGCCTTGCCCTTGGCGCGGGCGTCGGCGACGGAGCCGGTCTCGACGAGGTCGGCGAAGGAGATGACCTCGGCCTTGATGAAGCCCTTCTGGAAGTCGGTGTGGATGACACCGGCCGCCTCGGGGGCCGTGGCGCCCTTCTTGATCGTCCAGGCGCGGGACTCCTTCGGGCCCGCCGTCAGGTAGGTCTGGAGGCCGAGGGTGTCGAAGCCGACGCGGGCGAGGGTGGCGAGGCCGGGCTCCTCGGCGCCGACGGACTGGAGGAGCTCCATGGCGTCCTCCTCGTCGAGCTCGGCGAGGTCCTGCTCCAGCTTGGCGTTGAGGAAGATCGCCTCGGCCGGGGCGACGAGCGCGCTCTGCTCGGCCTTGAAGGCGTCGTCGGTCAGCTCGTCCTCGTCCACGTTGAAGACGTAGAGGAAGGGCTTGGTGGTCAGGAGGTGGAGGTCGTGGAGGAGCTCCGCCTTCTCCGAGCCCTGGACGATGCCCTGCGAGAAGAGGGTGTCGCCCTTCTCCAGGATCGCCTGCGCGGCCTCGACGGCGGCGACCTTGGGCGCCGTGTCCTTCTTGATCCGCATCTCCTTCTGGAGCCGCGGGAGGACCTTCTCGATGGTCTGGAGGTCGGCGAGGATCAGCTCGGTGTTGATCGTCTCGATGTCGTCCTTCGGCGAGACCTTGCCGTCGACGTGCACGACGTTCTCGTCCTTGAAGGCGCGGATGACCTGGCAGATCGCGTCGGACTCGCGGATGTTCGCCAGGAACTTGTTGCCCAGGCCCTCGCCCTCGCTCGCGCCGCGCACGATGCCCGCGATGTCGACGAAGTCGACGGTGGCCGGAAGGATGCGCTGGGAGGCGAAGATCTCGGCGAGCTTGGTCAGCCGGGCGTCGGGCACGCCGACGACGCCGACGTTGGGCTCGATCGTGGCGAACGGGTAGTTGGCCGCCAGCACGTCGTTCTTGGTCAGGGCGTTGAACAGGGTCGACTTGCCGACATTCGGCAGGCCGACGATTCCGATCGTGAGCGACACGGTGGCGACTTCCCTAGATACGGATGATGGGTCGATCCCCCAGTTTACGGGGGGTGCGGCGCGGCCCTCACCGGCCGTCGGCGGAAGAGTTCGGCCGACTTCGGTCGAAGTGCGGCCCGAGGTCACCCAAAGGGCGTGTCCCGGGCACGTCCCGTCGCCTCCCGAAATACGTTGGTGAGGTGGAGCAGCACAGGACAAGTCAGCCGCAAGGCCGCCGACGGCCGCAAACCCCTCACACCCCGCCCGGCGCGCTCGTGGAGGTGGAGGTGGAGGGGGGCGCGGCCGGCGCGGCCACCGTCTACCGGGTCGGCGCCCCGGCGGCCGGGCGTCGGCCCGCACCGGTCGTGCAGGCCCTGCGGCGGCTGCCCGCGCCCCGGCTCACCGGGCTGGGCGCGGGGCTGTTCGCGTCGGCGGCGATGCTCGTCGTCGGCTTCCTCGACCGGCTGGTCCTGGACGGGTCGCCGCTGGCGTTCGGGCTGCTGTTCCTGCCGGTCAGCGCGCTGACCGCGCTCTGGGTCCGGACCGCCGACCTGGTGACCGCGCCGATCGCCGTGCCGATCGCCTTCGCCGTCGGCGTCGTGCCGATCGCGGGCGGCACCGGCGGCTTCGGCGGGCAGGCGATGGCCGTGGTCACCGCCCTCGCCGTGCACGCCGGCTGGCTGTACGGGGGGACGCTGATCGCCGGCGTCATCGCGAGCGTGCGCAAGGCCCGCGACATGACCCGCCGGCGCCGCCGCCCGACGGCTCCCCCGCCCGGCGCCGCCCCGCGCGCCCGCCCGGTACGCCGCGAGCCCCCTCCGCGCGGCCGCGCCCCCCGTTAGGCAGCCCCCCGGGTAGGCAGCACCGACCCAGCCCGGGAGCCGTACCGCTTCCCTGGGGCCGTACCGCTTCCCTGGGGGCCGCCTCCGGAGCCGTACCCCTCCCCCAGGACCCAGGAGCTTCCGCCGGAGCCGTACCCCTCCCACGGGAGCCTCCGCCGGCGGAGGCTCCCGTACCCCCTCAGCCGTACAGGCCCTAGTCGCCGGCCGCGGTCATCGCCGCGCCGACGATGCCCGCGTCGTTCCTCAGCTCCGCGGGGACGATCTCGGCGCGGATGCCTTCGAGGTACGGGAGGAACTTGTCGGCCTTGCGGCTGACTCCGCCGCCGAGGATGAAGAGCTCGGGCGAGAAGAGCATCTCGACATGGGCCAGGTACTTGCGGAGGCGCTTGGAGGCCCAGTGCTCCCAGGTCAGCTCCTCGTCCTCGCGGGCCTTGGAGGAGGCGCGCTTCTCCGCGTCGTGGCCCTTGAGCTCCAGGTGGCCCAGCTCGGTGTTGGGGACCAGCCGGCCGCCGGTGAAGACGGCGGAGCCGATGCCGGTGCCGAGGGTCAGCAGGATCACCGTGCCGGTGCGGCCCCGGCCCGCGCCGAAGGTCATCTCGGCGACGCCGGCCGCGTCGGCGTCGTTGAGCACCGTGACCGGCAGCCCTCCGACGGCCTCGCCGATGAGCGCGCCGGCGTCGGTGCCGACCCAGGACGGGTCGACGTTGGCGGCGGTACGGATCGTGCTGCCGGTGACGACGCCGGGGAAGGTCACGCCGATCGGGCCGCTCCAGCCGAAGTGCGCCACGACCTCCGCGACGCACCCCGCGACATCGCTCGGTGTCGCGGGGTGCGGGGTGAGGACCTTGTACCGCTCCTCGGCGAGGGCGCCGCGCGCGAGGTCCACGGGGGCGCCCTTGATGCCCGAGCCGCCGATGTCCACTCCGAAGACGTTCATGGAATCAAGCTAACCGGGCGGGCCGGGTCCTACTCCTTGACGAGCTCGGCCGCCTCGGCGCGCAGGTCGCGGCGGAGCTCCTTCGGGAGCGAGAAGGTGAGCGTCTCGTCGGCGGTCTTGACAAGCTCCACGTCGGCGTAGCCGCGCTGCGCCAGCCACTCCAGGACCTCCTGGACCAGCACGTCGGGGACGGAGGCGCCGGAGGAGAGGCCGACCGAGGTCACGCCCTCCAGCCACGCCTCGTCGATCTCGCTCGCGAAGTCGACCAGGTACGCGGCGGGGACGCCCGCCTGCTTGGCGACCTCGACCATGCGGATCGAGTTCGAGGAGTTCTTGGAGCCGACGACGATGACGAGCTCGGCCTGGCCGGCGAGCTCCTTGATCGCGATCTGGCGGTTCTGCGTGGCGTAGCAGATGTCGTCCGACGGCGGCGAGATCAGCTGCGGGAACTTGTCCTTGAGGGCGTCGACCGTCTCCATGGTCTCGTCGACCGAGAGCGTGGTCTGGGAGAGCCAGACGACCCGGGAGGGGTCGCGGACCTCGACGTTGGCGACGTCCTCGGGGCCGTCGACGAGCTGGATGTGGTCGGGGGCCTCGCCGGAGGTGCCGATGACCTCCTCGTGGCCCTCGTGGCCGATGAGGAGGATGTCGAAGTCCTCCTTGGCGTAGCGGATGGCCTCCTTGTGGACCTTGGTGACCAGCGGGCAGGTCGCGTCGATCGTCGCGAGCCGGCCCTGGCGGGCCTCCTCGTGGACGGTCGGGGCGACGCCGTGCGCGGAGAACATCACGATGTTGCCCGGCGGGACCTCGGTGGCCTGGTCGACGAAGATCGCGCCCTTCCGCTCCAGCGTCTGCACCACGTACTTGTTGTGCACGATCTCGTGGCGGACGTAGACGGGCGCCCCGTACTGCTCCAGGGCCTTCTCGACGGCGATCACCGCACGGTCCACGCCCGCGCAGTAGCCGCGGGGCGCGGCGAGCAGGACACGCTTCGGACGGTCGGTCGCGGTCGGGGCCGCGGGGGCGGACTCGGGCGTCGGCGCGGGCGTTGCAGTCATGCGTCCCATCGTAAGGCCGCGTCGGTCAGCGGTTGGAGCGCGGCCGTGGCCGAGACTGGCGCCATGGCTGAGAAAGCGCAGGTGGGCGGGGAACCGGCGGGGACGCCGGGCCACGAGGGGCTCCGCCGGAGTCTCGGATTCCGTGACCTTGTGGTCTATGGACTGCTGTTCATCGCCCCGATGGCTCCGGTCGGTGTCTTCGGCACGCTCGACGCGAAGTCCCACGGCGCGGTCGCACTGGTGTACGTCGTGGCGACGGTGGCCATGGCGTTCACGGCCTTCAGCTACGCGCAGATGGTCCGGGTCGCCCCGCTGGCCGGCTCGGTCTTCGCGTACGCCCGCAAGGGGCTCGGCGAGGGCCCCGGCTTCGTCGCCGGCTGGATGGCGATGCTCGACTACCTGCTCATCCCGGCCGTCGCCTACCTCTTCGCGGGGATCGCGATGGAGGCGCTGGTGCCGGAGGTGCACCGCTGGGTGTGGACGGGGATCGCGGTGGTGGTGACCACCCTGCTCAACCTGTGGGGGGTGCGGGCCGCGGCCCGGGTCGGCTTCGCGGTGCTGATGATGGAGATCGTGGTGCTGCTGGTCTTCGTGGTGTCGGCGGTGGTGGTGCTGGTACGGGACGGGGCGCAGCGGGACTGGTGGTCGCCGCTCACCGGCGACGGGGCCTTCTCGCTCGCGGCGGTGTTCGGCGCGGTGTCGGTGGCGGTCCTGTCGTACCTCGGCTTCGACGCGATCGCGACCTTCGCGGAGGAGGTCACCGGGGGCTCGGCGAAGGTGGCGCGGGCGCTCCTCTTCTGCCTGGTCCTGGCCGGTGTCCTCTTCGTCGCCCAGACGTGGCTGGTGGCGCTGCTCGAACCGGTCTCCTCCGCGGAGCTGGCGGCCGATCCGGGGCGGCAGGGCTCCGCCTTCTACGACGCGGTGGACGTCTCGGTCGGCGGGTGGCTGCACGATCTGGTGGCCGTGTCGAAGGCGATCGGCGCGGCCTTCGCGGCGCTGGCCGGGCAGGCGGCGGGCTCCCGGCTGCTCTTCGCGATGGGCCGCGAGGGACGGCTGCCGCACGTGCTGGCGCGGACCGACTCGGGCGTGCCCCGGGTGGCGCTCCTGGTGTCGGCGACGGTGACGATGATCGCGGCGGTGTGGGCGGCCCGCCGTGACGACGGCCTGGACCACCTGGTGTCGGTGGTGGACGTCGGCGCGCTGACGGCCTTCGTGCTGCTGCACGCGAGCGTGGTGGGCTGGTTCGCGGTCCGGCGGGCCGAGGGCGAGCCGGACTGGCTGCGGCACGTGGTGATGCCGGTGGTGGGCGCGGCGATCCTGGTCGCGGTGATCGTGGAGGCGTCGGTGGCGGCCCAGGTGGTGGGCGTGGTCTGGCTGGGCGTGGGCCTGGTGGTGCTGGCGGTCCAGGGGGCGGGCCGGGGGCCGGTCGGGGGGTGAGGGCCGCCCGCGCGGGCCGGCGCGGGCGCGGTGCCGACGATGGCGGGGGGTGGTGCGGGCGCGGCACGGGCGCGGTACGGGCGCGGTGCCGACGATGCCGGGGCGTGATCCGCCGCCCGCGCGGCACCGGAGTCGCCGCCCGGACCTGACTTCCCCGCCCGCGCACGCTGACGTTGTCGGAGGGCGCGGTTACGCTCGGTGCATGGGTCTGACTACGTCCGCCGAAGCGCCGCTGCCCGTCGGTGAGGTCTCCCGGATGATCGGGGGGTGGATCGACCGGCTGGGTGCGATCTGGGTCGAGGGGCAGATCACGCAGCTCTCGCGACGCCCCGGTGCCGGGGTCGTCTTCCTGACGCTGCGGGATCCCTCGTACGACATCTCCATCGGGGTGACCTGCTACCGGCAGGTCTTCGACGCGGTGGCCGACGTGGTGGCGGAGGGCGCCCGGGTCGTCGTGCACGCCAAGCCGGAGTGGTACGCGCCGCGCGGGCAGCTCTCGCTGCGGGCGGTGGAGATCAAGCCGGTCGGGATCGGCGAGCTGCTGGCCCGCCTGGAGCAGCTGAAGCGGGGGCTGGCGGCCGAGGGGCTGTTCGCGCTCGACCGGAAGCGGCCGCTGCCGTTCCTGCCGGGGCTGATCGGCCTGGTCTGCGGCCGGGCGTCGGCGGCCGAGCGGGACGTCCTGGAGAACGCCCGGCGCAGATGGCCCGCGGTCCGCTTCGAGGTGCGGAACGTCCCGGTACAGGGCGTGAAGGCGGTGCCGCAGGTGATCCAGGCGGTTCGTGAGCTCGACGCGCACGAGGAGGTGGACGTGATCGTGGTCGCCCGGGGCGGCGGCAGCGTCGAGGACCTGCTGCCCTTCTCGGACGAACAGCTGATCCGCGCGGTGGCCGCGTGCCGGACGCCGGTGGTGTCCGCGATCGGGCACGAGCCGGACTCGCCGCTGCTCGATCTGGTGGCGGACCTGCGGGCCTCCACACCGACCGACGCGGCCAAGAAGGTCGTGCCGGACGTGGGCGAGGAGCTGGAGCGGGTGCGCGGGCTGCGGGACCGGGCGCTGCGGACCGTCCGGGGTCTGCTCGACCGCGAGGAGCGGGGGCTCGCGCACGCGCTGGCCCGGCCGGTGATGGAGCACCCGCAGCGGATGGTGGAGGTCCGGGAGGACGAGCTGGACGCGCTGCTCGCGCGGAGCCGGCGGGTTCTCGGCCACCTGCTGGACCGGGCGGACTCGGAGCTGGCGCACACCCGCGCGCGCGTGCGGGCGCTCTCCCCGGCGGCGACGCTGGAGCGCGGGTACGCGGTGCTCCAGCGGGCGGACGGGGCGGTGGTCCGCGCGGCGGAGGAGGTCGCGGAGGGCGAGGAGCTACGGGCCCGGGTGGCGGACGGCGAGTTCACGGTGCGCCGCACGTAGGCGGGACGGGGCGGGACAGGGCGCCGCCGGCGGACGGGCGGGGCGCCGCGCGCTGGACGGGCGGGGCGCCGCCGGCGGACGGGCGGGGCGCCGCGCGCTGGACGGGCGGGGCGCCGCCGACGCTGTAGGCGGAGGCGGGGGCGCGGCGGTCGCGCCCGGCGCGGGATCACGAGAGTCGACATGAGTCGTCACGGAGACGGAGAAGACATGGCAAGCGGTACGGAGACGGCGGCGGCGCTCGGTTACGAGGAGGCCCGCGACGAGCTGATCGAGGTCGTCCGGCGGCTGGAGGCGGGCGGGACGACGCTGGAGGAGTCGCTGGCGCTCTGGGAGCGGGGCGAGGAGCTGGCGAAGGTCTGCCGGCACTGGCTGGAGGGCGCCCGGGCACGGCTCGACGCCTCGCTGGCGGCCGAGCGCGCGGAGGAGGAGTCCGGGGAGTGAGAGCACCGGGCGGAGACGGGGACCGGTCCGGTTAGACTGGCGGGAGTGAAGCGGATCACTATCCGGATCAGATAGTTGAACATTCACCAACCTTGGGCGTACTGTCGGGACATCGCCCGGGATTCCCCGCCGGGCGGCCCCGTGCAGTCCGGAAGGTACGCAGCATGTCCCTCGTTCTCGACCCCGCCGCCCAGGACCTCCTCTTCCGCGAGGCCCGCACCGCCAACACGTTCACCGACGAGCCGGTGACCGACGAGCAGGTCCAGGCGATCTACGACCTGGTGAAGTACGGCCCCACCGCCTTCAACCAGACCCCGCTGCGCATCACCCTGGTCCGCTCCCCCGAGGCCCGCGAGCGCCTCGTCAAGCACATGGCCGAGGGCAACCAGGCCAAGACCGCCGCCGCCCCCCTGGTCGCGATACTCTCCGCCGACAACGAGTTCCACGAGGAGCTCCCGGCCCTGCTCCCGCACTTCCCGCAGGCCAAGGACCTCTTCTTCGCCGAGCGCCCCGTCCGCGAGGGCTCCGCGCTGCTCAACGCCGCCCTCCAGGCCGCCTACTTCATCGTCGGCGTCCGCGCCGCCGGCCTCGCCGCCGGCCCGATGACCGGCCTCGACTTCGCCGGCCTCCAGAAGGAGTTCCTGGACGCCGACCACACCCCGCTGATGGTGATCAACATCGGCAAGCCCGGCGACGACGCCTGGTTCCCCCGCTCCCCGCGCCTGGCCTACGACGACGTCATCACGACCGTCTGAGCCCCACCCGCACACGGACGAGCCCCCCCGGCGCCCTGCGCCGGGGGGGCTCGTCCGTGCCCTGGGGGATCAGACCTGCTTCGACCGGAGCGCGCCCGCCATCTGCGCGAGCGTCTCGAACGACGCCGTACCGGTCACGACCGTGGTCGCCCCGCCGTCGGTCCGCACCAGCGCGTCGTACTTGGGACCCTCCCAGCGCTGCCAGACCTGACCGGCCACCGTCTGCGTCTTCCCGGTGTCCTTCGCCTGGTGGGTGACCTTCGGCACGTACTTCTTCGGCTCCGAGGTCGACTGGTTCACCGAGACGTACTGGGTGTCCGGCGAGAGGAAGCCGAGCTGCCAGGCATTGCCCTGCTCGCGCTTGTACGAGACGACCGTCGCCTTCCAGCCGTCGCCCAGGCCCTCGGGCGCCAGCACCGGATAGGGCGCCGCGCGCTGCGCCGTGATCAGCTCGACCCGGTAGTCCTTCGCCTTCACCGGATCGGCGTTCTCGTCGTGCGGGATGAAGAGATACATGACCCCCGCGGCGACCATGATCACCCCGAGGGACTGGAACATCCCGCGTACCGTCTGCCTGCCTCGCTTAGCTGCCACGCCCCATATGGTCGCATCACGGTCCCGCGCTCAAACGTGGGCCCCTCTGCTCAATTTGTCGACCTGGCGATAGAGTCGCAGCACCCTCCTTTTTTCCGGCCGTCGTCGTACAGAAAGGTGCGCTCCGATGACCGAGCACCACCTGCCCCCCGAGCTTGAGGTCTCTCCCGAGGCCCCCGACCGCAACCTCGCCCTCGAACTGGTCCGCGTGACCGAGGCCGCCGCCATGGCCGCTGGCCGCTGGGTCGGCCGCGGCGACAAGATCGGGGCGGACGGCGCCGCGGTCAACGCGATGCGGACCCTCATCTCGACCGTCTCGATGAACGGCGTCGTCGTCATCGGCGAGGGCGAGAAGGACGAGGCGCCGATGCTCTACAACGGCGAGCGGGTCGGCGACGGCACCGGCGCCGAGGTCGACATCGCCGTGGACCCGATCGACGGCACCACCCTGAACGCCAAGGGCATGCCGAACGCCATCGCGGTGCTCGCCGCCGCCGACCGCGGCTCCATGTTCGACCCGTCCGCGGTCTTCTACATGGACAAGCTGGTCACCGGCCCCGAGGCCGCCGACTTCGTCGACATCAACGCACCCGTCTCGGTCAACATCCGCCGGGTCGCCAAGGCCAAGGGCATGCAGGCCGAGGACGTCACCGTGGTCATCCTGGACCGCCCCCGCCACGAGGGCATCGTCAAGGAGATCCGCGAGACCGGCGCCCGCATCAAGTTCATCTCCGACGGCGACGTGGCCGGCTCGATCATGGCCGCCCGCGAGGGCACCGGCGTCGACCTGCTGATGGGCATCGGCGGCACTCCCGAGGGCATCATCTCGGCCTGCGCCATCAAGTGCCTGGGCGGTGTCATCCAGGGCAAGCTGTGGCCGAAGGACGACGCCGAGCGCCAGAAGGCCCTCGACGCCGGCCACGACCTGGACCGGGTCCTCACCACGACCGACCTCGTCCGCGGCGACAACGTCTTCTTCGTCGCCACCGGCATCACCGACGGCGAGCTGCTGCGCGGGGTGCGCTACCGCTCCGAGACGGCGACCACCCAGTCGCTGGTCATGCGCTCGAAGTCCGGCACCATCCGCCAGATCGACTCCACGCACCGGCTCTCGAAGCTGCGCGCGTACAGCGAGATCGACTTCGACCGGGCGAACTGACCCCGGCCCGACGACGGCAGCGAAGAGGGGCGCCCCCTGTGCGGTGGGGCGCCCCTCTTCGCGTACGGCGTTCCGAGTGCGGCCCGTCAGCCGGCCTGGGCGATCCGCTCCGCCGCGGCAGCCTTGCGCAGCTCCACCTCGCGGCGCCGCCGACGGGCCAGGACCACCCGGCGCTCGGCCGCGGTGAGCCCGCCCCACACGCCGTAGGGCTCCGGCTGCAGCAGCGCGTGCTCCCGGCAGTCGACCATCACGGGGCAGCGCGCGCAGACCCGCTTGGCCGCCTCCTCGCGGGCCAGCCGCGCGGCGGTCGGCTCCTTGGAGGGAGCGAAGAAGAGTCCGGCCTCGTCCCGGCGGCACACCGCCTCCGCGTGCCAGGGGCCGGCCTCGTCCTCCCGCGCGGGAGCACGCTGGGGCGGCACGGCGGCTACCGGGAGGGGCTGATGCGGCAGTTGCAGCACGGTCTACTCCTGACGACGGCTTCGCGAGCGAGCAGCGATGCACGAGCCCTACCCGCTGTGCGCGCGCCTATGCACTGCGTGCGGCTCCCATCCGGAGTCCGGAGCCCCGCCGACGCATTCCGGTCAACTCCTTGACCGAAACCCGTCGGAGCTCAGTGGCCCAGGTGCTTGCGGAGCTTGCTCTGGAGATCGACGACCCACTTGCCGCGCTTCGGTCTCGCCTCCACGTTCCCCAGCAGGGCGTAGCCGTTGACCACGACCAGCGGCGCCTGCGGGTCCACCCCTTCCAGGGTCGTGACCTCGAAGTTCCCGAGGATGCCGGTGCCGGAGCCGCGCAGGCTGATGTTCTCCGGGACGCGGATCTCGACGTTCCCGAAGATCGAGGTGGCGTTGATGGTGGTGAGCGGCTGGGCGAAGATCGCCTCGGTCAGGTCGATCTCGATGTTCCCGAAGATCGCGAAGGCGTTGGTGCGGCGGGCGACGCGCCAGCGCCCCTTGCGGGTGGTGCTGGAGAAGACCGCGAGCAGCTGGTCCGCGTTCCCCTCCGCGTCCTCCGGACCGTACGCCGCCGGGGCGGGCTCGGTGCGCGGCGCAGACGGACCCCGGTCCGCGGCCGGCAGGTCCCGCACGATCGGCTCCAGCTCGCCGACGGTCTTCGCCCGGTAGACCGCCTCGACCCGCTCCGCGTGCTCCTCGGCGTCCAGCCGACCCTCGGCCAGCGCCTCCGCCAGGATGTCCGCGATCCGGTCCCGGTCGGCGTCCGAGGCCCGGAGAGCACCCTGCGGATCGGCGTACGCAGGCGCGGCCGGGGCCGCGGGGGCGACGGGGGCGGCCGGCGGCGCGGGAGCGGTGGGGGGCGTGGGGAGTGTGGAGGCTGCGGGCGGCGCCGGCGCGGCCGGTGGGGCCGGCGCCTCGGGCGAGGCCGGTGCCTCGGCCGGGGCAGGGGCGGGGGGCTGCGCGGGGGCGGGCTGCTTTTCGAGGTCCACGTGTCCACCCTGACACACGCGATAGATCGCGACCAGGGCTTCGATCCCCCATCTCTCCCCTAAGGGACGCGGCCGGTCGTCGGCGGCGGGTCGCGGAACGGCGGGAACCCGCCGCTCCGCGACCCCCCAGCGGGCACCCGCGCCTCCGCGGGACGGAGCCGGGGGGGCGCGGGGGGCGCGGGGGGGGCGGGGCCCGGACAGATCCAGCGGGAGGGGATCCGGCGCAGCCGAGGGCACGGGTGAGGCCCGGGGGCACGGGTGAGGCCCGGGGGCACGGGTGAGGCCCGAGGACCTCGGGCGCAGCCCGATGCGTCGCGAGCCGGAGGGGTCGCGGGCGCAGCCGGAGGGTCGCGGGCAAGGCCGGCCACACGGGCGCAGCCGGAGGTCGCGGGCAAGGCCGGCCACAGGGGCGAGGCCCCGGACACGGACGGAGCCGGGCCACGGGCGGGCGGGAGAGGCCGGGGACGTGACAGACGCTCAGGACGCCTCCCCGCGGCGCGGCCCGTCGCCGAACGGCACGCGGGGCTCCGGCATCCGGAACCGGCGGCCACGATACGTACCCGCTCACGGCGAGCGTCGTCTCCTGACGGAACACTCCACTTCGGCGCGGTCCCGGGCCCTGGTGAGCCTTACCTCACAGGATCGGGGCCGCGCCCTCGTTCTACGCTGGAGGGCGCGCCCGCCAACGGAGGCGGCGCGCTGCTGTCTGCCGAGTGAGGAATGGCCGCCGTCATGCCAGAGTTTGCGTACTCCGATCTGCTCCCCGTGGGAGAGGACACCACGCCCTACCGCCTGGTGACCGCCGAGGGCGTCTCCACCTTCGAGGCCGACGGCCGTACGTTTCTCAAGGTCGAACCGGAGGCGCTGCGCAAGCTGGCCGCCGAGGCGATCCACGACATCCAGCACTACCTGCGCCCGGCCCACCTCGGCCAGCTGCGGAAGATCATCGACGACCCGGAGGCGTCGAGCAACGACAAGTTCGTCGCGCTCGACCTGCTGAAGAACGCGAACATCGCCGCCGCGGGCGTCCTGCCCATGTGCCAGGACACCGGCACCGCGATCGTCATGGGCAAGCGCGGGCAGAACGTGCTCACCTCCGGCCGTGACGAGGAGGCCCTGTCGAAGGGCATCTACGACGCGTACACCAAGCTCAACCTCCGCTACTCGCAGATGGCCCCGGTCACCATGTGGGAGGAGAAGAACACCGGCTCGAACCTGCCCGCGCAGATCGAGCTGTACGCGACCGACGGCGGCGCGTACAAGTTCCTCTTCATGGCCAAGGGCGGCGGCTCGGCCAACAAGTCCTTCCTCTACCAGGAGACGAAGGCCGTCCTCAACGAGGCGAGCATGATGAAGTTCCTGGAGGCGAAGATCCGCTCGCTGGGCACGGCCGCCTGCCCGCCGTACCACCTGGCGATCGTCGTCGGCGGCACCTCCGCCGAGTTCGCGCTCAAGACCGCGAAGTACGCCTCCGCGCACTACCTGGACGAGCTCCCCACCGAGGGCGACGCCGCGACCGGCCACGGCTTCCGGGACAAGGAGCTGGAGGAGAAGGTCTTCGAGCTGACGCAGCGGATCGGCATCGGCGCGCAGTTCGGCGGCAAGTACTTCTGCCACGACGTGCGGGTGGTCCGCCTCCCCCGGCACGGCGCCTCGCTGCCCGTCGCCATCGCCGTCTCCTGCTCGGCCGACCGCCAGGCCGTCGCGAAGATCACCGCCGAGGGCGTCTTCCTGGAGCAGCTGGAGACCGACCCCGCGCGCTTCCTCCCGGAGACCGAGGACACCCACCTGGACTCGGGCGACGTCGTGCGGATCGACCTCAGCCGGCCGATGGACGAGGTGCTCGCCGAGCTGACCAAGTACCCGGTCAAGACCCGTCTCTCGCTGACCGGTCCGCTGGTCGTGGCGCGTGACATCGCGCACGCCAAGATCAAGGCGCGGCTCGACGCCGGCGAGGACATGCCGCAGTACATGAAGGACCACCCGGTCTACTACGCGGGTCCGGCGAAGACCCCCGAGGGGTACGCCTCCGGTTCCTTCGGCCCGACGACGGCCGGCCGGATGGACAGCTACGTGGAGCAGTTCCAGGCGGCGGGCGGCTCGATGGTGATGCTCGCCAAGGGCAACCGCTCGCAGCAGGTCACCGACGCGTGCGGCACGCACGGCGGCTTCTACCTCGGCTCCATCGGCGGCCCGGCCGCGCGTCTCGCCCAGGACTGCATCAAGAAGATCGAGGTCCTGGACAACGAGGAGGACGGCATGGAGGCCGTCTGGAAGATCGAGGTCGAGGACTTCCCCGCGTTCGTCGTCGTCGACGACAAGGGCAACGACTTCTTCCAGAATCCCGCGCCGGAGCCGACGTTCACCCACATCCCGGTGCGCCAGGGCTCCCAGCTCTCGTAACCCGCGGTAGCGGTTCACCCGCCCCTCGGTCCCCGCGGACCGGGGGGCGGCGTCGTCCTCCGCTCGGAAAGTCGCTACCGGACGGTAGCCAGCCGGACACTTACTGGTCAGTATGGGTCGCGAGCATGTCAACCACTGAGACGGTCGACCACTCGGGAGCCCCCCATGCCCAACGCCAAGTCCGCAGCCTCCGCCACCGGCGTCCTCGGCCTCACCGCCCTCCTCCTCGTCGGGCCCGCGCCCGCGGCCTCCGCCGCCGACCCGGACCGGCACCTCACCTCCGCCGCCGCGATCGAGGGCGTGGACTACACGACCTGGCGCCGTGACGTGGCCGCCGTCGTCGCCGAGGCCCGTCCGTACGTCGAGAAGCGCGCCGAGGACGCCGGCACCGAGAAGCAGGCGATCGTCCTCGACATCGACAACAGCTCCCTGGAGACGGACTTCCACCCGTTCTGGGAGCTGCCGACCCCCGCCATCCCCGAGATCCACTCGCTCGTCAGGGACGCGCACGCGCGCGGGGTGAAGGTCTTCTTCGTGACCGCCCGCCCCGGGATCATCCACTCGCTCACCGAGTGGAACCTGAAGAAGGTCGGCTACCCCGTGGACGGGCTGTACGTACGCTCGCTGCCCGACCTGTTCGCCGAGGTCAGCGCGTACAAGACGGAGAAGCGCGCCGAGATCGAGGCCAAGGGCTACACGATCATCGCGAACATCGGGAACAACACGACCGACATCGTCGGCGGTCACGCCGAGCGCGCCTTCAAGCTGCCGGACTACGGCAAGCTGTCCTGACCCCCGCTAGCGGGTGAGGTGGAACTCCAGGCGTGAGGAGTCCCCGTCCGGCGTGGAGCGGATGTAGCCGCGGACGTCCTTGAAGTCGCCGGTGCCGCCGGTGACCGCGATGTCGTACGCGGCCGGGGCGTCGTCCGTGGGATCGACGGAGAGCAGCGTCTGCCCGGTGATCTGGCCGCCGGGGCCGCCGTTCAGGACGAAGGTGCCGACGCAGAGCAGGTCGGCCGGGTTGCCGGTGCGCACCACGGTGCAGCCGACGCCGTCCCGGCCGACCGGCTCGCCGCCCTTGGTGCGGGAGAGGTCGTCGGCGAAGGCGAAGGAGTCGCCGAGCTCGGGAGCTTGAGTCTCCTCGCCGCCCTCGTCCGTCGGGACCTCCTTGGCGTAGAGCGTGAACTCGAACCCGTTCGCCGCGGGCGCCGCCGGCGCCGGCGCGGCGGCCACCGGTGCGGCGGCCGAGAAGGCGACGGCGGCGACCGTCGCGGCGCCGAGCGCGCCGATCCTCCTGAAGGTGCGGGTCATGGGCTGCCTCCCTGGCGGGGTGCGGGTCTCCCCCCGCTGGCCGTCCTCACAGTGTGGGGCCGCCGTCCGGGTGACGCACCCGGGCGAGGATGATGGGGCCATGCCAGGTAGAGCCCCCTTTCTTCGTACCGCCCTGCTCGCGGCCGCCCTGCTGACCGCCTGCGGTACGCCCCAGGAGCAGGCCCCGGAGCAGGCCGCGCCCGCGGCCGCGTCCACCCCTGCCGCGAAGTCGCCGACGCCCTCGGCCTCCCCGAGCGCCGTACGGGCCGTCGGCGGCGCCGGCACCCCGTGCGTGCTGCCCGTCTCCTTCTCCCTCTCGGAGGACTGGGAGACGAAGGCGGTCGAGGCGCTGGACGACCCCGATTTCGCCGCTCTCCTGAAGCAGGGTCCGGCGACGGTCGTGTGCGAGGCGGAGGCGGAGGGGACGCCGCACATCGGCTTCCTGCGGGTGTGGACGGCGCCGAAGGGCCCGGTCCGGGCCACGCTGGACGCCTTCGTGAAGGCCGACAGGAGCAAGAGCAAGGGGATCACCCTGACGGACCTCAGGGTGGGCGGGGCGGGCGGTGTGCCCGCGGTGGAGGCCCGCTTCTCCGTGTTCAACGAGCTCATGGAGGAGTGGCGGGAGGGGCGGGCCTTCGCGGTCACGACCCCGAAGGGCGTGGTCGTGGTGGAGCTCGGCGGCCTCGACTCCGGGGAGGACGACATGGTCGCCGCGTACGAGGCCGTGAAGGCCGGTCTCAAGGTGTCGTGACGGAGCCGTGGCGTGACGGAGCCGTGGCCCCCCGCCCCGCACCGGACGGAGGGCCACGGCCGCTCGGGGGCTACGCGAACTTCTGGTTCGCGGAGCCGTTGCAGGTCTGGAGCCGGACGGGCTCCTTCGCCGCCCCCTGCGTCAGGCAGAAACCGGTCGCGGCGGCGGGCCGGATCGTGGCGCCGTCGTGGACGAACTTCTGGTTGGCGGCGCCGCCGCAGTTCCAGACGATGAGCGCCTTCCCGGCCTGGTAGGCGGCCCCGGGCACGTCCAGGCAGCGGTCCTGGGTGAGTTCGGTGTGGACCGTCTTCCGGGCGGAGTCGTACCACCAGCCCTGGTTGCGGCCGCCGTGGCAGTCCCAGCCGAGGACGGCGGTGCCGTTGGCGGACTCGGAGGCGTTGACGTCGAGGCAGTTCCCGGTCGCCTCGTTCCGCAGCGGCTCGAAGACGTCGTCCCAGGCGACCGGGAAGAGCGTCGGGGTGCCGGAGGAGTCGACGTCGGCGCAGCTCGCCTCGCGCAGGCCCGACGCGTAGAGCTGGGTCAGGCAGGAGGCGAAGGCGGCGTGGCCGGCCTTGTTGGGGTGGAAGGACTGGCGGGTGGAGTTCTCGTCGATGCCGCCGGGCTTGGAGAGGTCGATGTAGAGACCTCGGGCCCAGGTGTCCTCCATGCAGACCTCGTGGCCGTGGAAGAGCCGCGAGTTGTCGAGGTAGACGGCGCCGGTGGAGGCGGCGACCGTGCGCATGCCGCGTTCGAAGGCCGGGACGGCGGTGTTGCGGCCCCACTTGGTGTCGGAGTCGTAGCCCATGCCGCCGCAGATCAGCTTGCCGGGGAAGTTCGGGTTGTCGCGGAAGTCCGGGCCGATCGGGCTGGGGTAGCCCATGACGACGAGCTTGTAGTCGCCGTCGGCGTACCCGGCGTCCCGCATGACCGTCTTCAGGTCGCGGACGGTCTGCTCGACCTTGGGGACGAGGCCGTCGACGCGGGCCTGCCAGCCGGCGGCGTACTTGGGCTCGCAGGCGCCCTGGCTGAGCACGTACCGGGTGACGCAGTCGGTCATGACGGGGCCGAACTGGAGGTCGTCGTTGGCCCCGGCGACCAGGAGCACCATCTTGATCCGGGTGTTGCGGGCCTTGATGGCGAGGTTGTCGCTCTGGACCAGTTCGTCGGCGTACTGCTTGCTGCCGCCGATCCGGATGTTGCCGGTGTAGCCGCCGGAGCAGGACACGTTGAAGGTGAGGTCGGCGGCGATCCCGGTGCGGTGGATGGCGGCGTCGGGCGAGCGGTGGCACCAGTTGGTGGGGCCGTTGGTGGGGGGCTCGTAGCTGCCGATGCCCTCGCCGGAGATCTCGCTGTCCCCGAGCGAGATCAGACCGGTCTTCCGCTGGTCGAGGGGGCGTTCCTCGGGGCTGCCGTAGATCCTGGTGGCCTCGGCGGCCCGGATCGTCTCCAGGGCCGGGGGCAGGGGTACGGAGGCGACGGCGGCCTTCGTACCGGTCTCGGCCGCTCCGGCGGGGGCGGCGGTGAGGGAACCTAGTGCGGCGGCGGCTGCCGCGACGGCGGCGATGGGCCACCGGAGTCTGTACCTGGTGCGCGTCATTGCGCCTCCTGGAAGTGGGGTTACCCACGGTTTTTACTGGCCGGTACACGCCTTGGGAATACATCGAACAAGACAAGTGCTCATCTTTTTGAGGATGTTGGGGAAGCTGAGCACACCCGGGAGGACGAACGACCATGAACGAGACCGACGGCGACCGCGCCGCTCGCACGGACGGCGACCGCGCCGCTCACACCGAGGGCGACGACGCCGCTCGCACCGAGGGCTACCGCGTCGAGCACGACTCGATGGGCGAGGTCAGGGTCCCCGTCCACGCCAAGTGGCGGGCCCAGACCCAGCGGGCGGTGGAGAACTTCCCCGTCTCCGGACAGCGCCTGGAGCGCGCCCACATCGAGGCGCTGGCCCGGATCAAGGCCGCCGCCGCCAAGGTCAACGCCGAGCTCGGCGTGATCGACCGGGACCGGGCGGAGGCGATCGCGGCCGCCGCCGGGGAGGTCGCGGAGGGCCGCTGGGACGACCAGTTCCCCGTCGACGTCTTCCAGACCGGCTCCGGCACCTCCTCCAACATGAACACCAACGAGGTCCTGGCCACCCTCGCCGGCGAGCGGCTCCCGGCCGAGCGGGCCGTCCACCCCAACGACCACGTCAACGCCTCGCAGTCGTCCAACGACGTCTTCCCCTCCTCCATCCACATCGCCGCCACCGCCGCCGTGACCCGTGACCTGATCCCGGCGCTCGACCATCTGGCCACCGCCCTGGAGCGAAAATCGGCCGAATTCGCGACGGTCGTGAAGTCCGGCCGTACGCATCTGATGGACGCCACCCCGGTCACCCTGGGCCAGGAGTTCGGCGGCTACGCGGCCCAGATCCGGTACGGGATCGAGCGCCTCCGCTCCGCCCTCCCCAGGCTCGCCGAACTCCCCCTCGGCGGCACCGCGGTGGGCACCGGGATCAACACCCCGCCCGGCTTCTCCGCCGCCGTCATCGCCGAGGTCGCCCGGGCCACCGGCCTGCCCTTCACCGAGGCCCGCGACCACTTCGAGGCCCAGGGCGCCCGGGACGGTCTGGTGGAGACGTCCGGCCAGCTCAGGACCATCGCCGTCTCGCTCACCAAGATCGCCAACGATCTGCGCTGGATGGCCAGCGGCCCCCGCACCGGACTGGCCGAGATCAACCTCCCCGACCTCCAGCCCGGCTCCTCGATCATGCCCGGCAAGGTCAACCCGGTGATCCCCGAGGCGGTCCTCATGGTCGCCGCCCAGGTCACCGGCAACGACACCACGGTCGCGGTGGCCGGCGCCGCCGGGAACTTCGAGCTCAACGTGATGCTCCCGGTGATGGCCAAGAACCTGCTGGAATCCGTACGGCTCCTCGCCAACGCCTCCCGGCTCCTCGCCGACCGCACGGTCGACGGGATCACCGCCAACGCCGAGCGCGCCCGCGAGTACGCCGAGTCCTCCCCCTCCGTCGTCACCCCGCTGAACCAGTACATCGGCTACGAGGAGGCCGCCAAGGTCGCCAAGAAGGCCCTCGCCGAGCGGAGGACGATCCGCGAGGTCGTCCTGGACTCCGGCTACGTGGACCGCGGCGACCTCACCCTCGAACAGCTCGACGAGGCCCTCGACGTCCTGCGCATGACCAGGCCGTGACTCCGGACGCGGTCCGGTACGACCCCGGCCGCGCCCCCACGCGGGCGCGGATCCGGCACGACCCACGGGCGGCCGTGAAGCGCGGCCGTCCACCGCGTGACTCAAGCGTGACGCGTACCGCAGCGCGGGTGGGAGCGCGCCCCTAAGATCTGCGCATGACAGGATCGGACGGATCGGGCGACATCCAGCACTGGGCGCCGGGGGAGCACATCCTCTGGCGCTACCGCGGCAACGGCACCGACGAGGTGCACATCTGCCGGCCGGTGACCGTCGTGCGCGACACCCCCGACCTGCTGGCCGTGTGGATGGCGCCCGGCACCGAGTGCGTCCGGCCGGTGCTCGCCGACGGCACCTCCGTCCACGACGAGCCGCTCGCCACCCGCTACACCGCGCCCCGCACCACCGAGCGCGCCCACTGGGCCGGCAGCGGCGTGCTCAAGCTCGCCCGGCCCGGCGAACCGTGGTCGGTCTGGCTGTTCTGGGAGCGCGGCTGGCGCTTCCGCAGCTGGTACGTGAACCTGGAGGAGCCGCGCCGCCGCTGGTCCGGCGGCGTCGACTCCGAGGACCACTTCCTCGACATCTCCGTCTACCCCGACCGCAGCTGGCTCTGGCGGGACGAGGACGAGTTCGCCCAGGCCCAGCGGGCCGGGCTGATGAGCACCGGCCAGGCCGACCTGGTACGGGCCGCCGGCGCGGCCGCCGTGGAGCTCGTCGAGAGCTGGGGCGCCCCCTTCCGGGACGGCTGGGAGGAGTGGCGGCCCGATCCCGCCTGGACCGTTCCCGCCCTGCCGGCCGACTGGGATCGCATCCCGGCGCACACGGCGCCATGAGACCCTTGATGCGCCCCCGGGGTCCAAACGTAGGATCGTCCTCCGCACGACCGACACCGGGCGAACTCGACGTCACCGACCGAACCCAGCACAGCAACTGACCACACGTCACAGCACGTCATCGATGAGGGGGAGAGCAGTGCCGCAGCTGTGCCCGGGTGGCGCGCCCCCCGCCCCCGCCGCCGTCCGCGGAGCGTCCGCATCCCCCGCGAACACCTCTTCCGAGGGGTTTATCCCCGGCGAAGGCGCGGCATCGGCGAGAAGAGCGAGTGCATCGCACCACCGGCCCGGACGGACGGAATCCCACGCGTGACGGAGCATCCCACCTCCCACGAAGGCCGGCAGCCCCTGGCCGACCGGCCCCAGGAACAGGCGCGACCCCGTCAGGAGGCCGCGCCCTCCGGCCTGCCCTCCGACATCCCCGCGCAGCCCTCGGCGCAGGCACAGGTCCCGGAACCTCCCGCACCGGCCGGAGCTGCGGCGCCGCAGGCACCGGCGGGGCCGGGCGGGCCGTCCGCCCCCGCGGTCGCCGTCGCCGTCTCCCCCGGTACGGCCCCGGCCGGGCGCCGCGAGGGCGACCGGCTGCGCTTCGTGGGCGCCGCGACCCGGCGGATCGCCCGCGGCCTCGACCTGGACGAGATCGTGCTCGGCCTGTGCCGCGCCACCGTGCCCGCCTTCTCCGACGAGATCCTCGTCTACCTCCGCGATCCGCTGCCGGTGGGCGACGAGCGGCCGGTGGCCCCGTTCGTGCTGCGGCTGCGGCGCACCGACCGGCTGCGGTTAACGCCGGACGTGGAAGGCGACGAGCTCGTCCTCGTACCCGACCCCGACCCGACTCCGGCCGCCGAGCTGTGCGAGGTGCGCTCCGGCAGCGCCCTCGCCGAGGTGCTCCGCGGGGTCCGGCCGGTCTTCGGCGACTCCGCCGCCGCCCGGACCGCCCTCGGCGAGCTCCTCGGCTCCGACCACCCGCTCCCCAAGGGACTGCGGGCGATACTGGCGCCGCTGCGCGGCCGCCGCCGGGTGATCGGCGCCGCCGTCCTGCTGCGCCGGGCCGAACAGCCCGCCTTCGAGCCGGACGACCTCCTCGTCGCCGCCCAGCTGGCCACCCACACCGCGCTCGGCATCGACAAGGCGGTGCTGTACGGCCGGGAGGCGTACATCGCCGACGAGCTCCAGCGCACCATGCTGCCGGACTCGCTGCCCCAGCCGACCGGCGTCAAGCTCGCCTCCCGCTACCTCCCGGCCGCCGAGACCGCCCGGGTGGGCGGCGACTGGTACGACGCGATCCCGCTGCCCGGCAGCCGGGTCGCCCTCGTCGTCGGCGACGTCATGGGCCACTCCATGACCTCGGCCGCGATCATGGGCCAGCTGCGCACCACCGCGCAGACCCTGGCCGGGCTCGACCTGCCGCCGCAGGAGGTGCTGCACCACCTCGACGAGCAGGCTCAGCGGCTCGGCCAGGACCGGATGGCGACCTGCATGTACGCGGTGTACGACCCGGTCTCGCACCGGATCACGGTGGCCAACGCCGGCCATCCGCCGCCGATACTGCTCCACCTCGACGGCCGTGCCGAGGTGCTGCGCGTCCCGGCCGGTGCCCCGATCGGGGTCGGCGGCGTGGACTTCGAGGCGGTCGAGCTGGACGCCCCGGCCGGCGCGACGCTGCTGCTCTACACGGACGGTCTGGTCGAGTCCCGGCTGCGGGACGTCTGGACCGGCATCGAGCAGCTGCGGGAGCGGCTCGCGGCGGCCGCCCAGCTGACCGGGCCCGACCACGCGCCGCCGCTCGAAGCGCTCTGCGACGACGTGCTCGACATGCTGGGCCCGGGCGACCGGGACGACGACATCGCGCTGCTGGCGGCCCGTTTCGACGGGATCGCGCCGAGCGACGTGGCGTACTGGTTCCTCGAACCGGAGGACGCGGCCCCCGGCCGCGCCCGCCGGCTGGCCCGCCGCGCACTGGCCCGCTGGGACCTGGAGGAGCTGACCGACTCGGTCGAGCTGCTGATCAGCGAGGTCGTGACCAACGCCGTGCGGTACGCGGAGCGGCCCGTGACCCTGCGGCTGCTCAAGACCGACGTCCTGCGCTGCGAGGTCGGCGACGACTCCCCGCAGCTGCCCCGGCAGCGGCGGGCGCGCGAGACGGACGAGGGCGGGCGCGGCCTGTTCCTGGTGAACCGGCTGGCACGGCGGTGGGGGGCGACCCGGCTGTCGGGCGGCAAGGTGGTCTGGTTCGAGCTGGCGACGCGCGTCTGATCCCGTATCCAATATCCGGGATCCAATATTCGGATCTCGGATATTGGATCCGAATATTGGATCCAACGTATTGGATCCCTGATGCTGGATCCGAAGTGCTGGATCCCTGATGTTGGATCCGAGGTATTGGATCCAAGCCTTGGATCTCGGCTACCGGATCCTGGATCCAACAGCCCCCTCGACGCGAAGAAGGCCGACCCCTCCCGGGGCCGGCCTTCTCCTTCTCCCTGCGCGCGAGCGCGTCAGCCGGGCTGCTGGGTGGCGATGCCGGGCGTGACGCCGTCGCCGCCGCTCTCGCCGCTCCCCCCGCTGTCGCCTTCGCCGCCTCCGCCTCCGCTTCCGCCGTTGCCGCCACCGCCGTTGCCACCGCCGCCGGGGCGTCCGGTGTCGGGCGGCTGGACCGTCGCGGTGTTGGTGGGCTCCTGGGTGGGTTCCTGGGTCGGCGGGGGCGGGGTGGTGGTGCCCTGGGTGGGCGTCCTCGGCGGCGGGGCCGTCGTGCCGGTGGTGGGCGGCGGCGTGGTGGCGGTGGTCGGCGGAGTGGTCGTGGGCTGCTCCGTCGGCTCCTCGGTGGGTTCCTGGGTGGCGGTCGGGCCGCCGGACCAGGTCGGCTCGCCGTAGCCGCCGCTGTTCTCCTCGGTCTCCAGGTCGAAGGTGGCGTCCGAGCCACCGTTCAGGGCCCGCTCGGTGTAGGCGCCCCAGATCCTGGCGGGGTAGTTGCCGCCGCTGGCGCGGCCCGGCTCGATGGCGTCGGTGAGGGTGACCTGCTGCGCGATCTTGCCGGACGTGTCCTCGCCGAACAGGGCGACGGCGGTGACCAGTTCGGGGGTGTAGCCGACGAACCAGGCGGACCGGTTGTTCTCGGAGGTGCCGGTCTTCCCGGCGGCGTCGTAGTCGCCGGCGGCGCGGAAGCCCGAACCGTCGCGGACGACGCCCGCCATCGCCTGGGTGACGGTGTCGGCGGCCCGGCGGCTGATGACCTGCTCACCGGTCTGCTTGACAGGCTCGGCCTTGCGGTCGTGGTGCTGGGCGGTCTTGACCAGGGTGGGGGTGACCTTCTCGCCGTGGTTGTCGAGGGTGGCGTAGACGCCGGCCATGTCGAGGGTGGAGGCACCCATGGTGCCGAGCGACATGGCGGGGGTCGCGCCGAAGTCCTGGCCGTCCTTCATGCCGAGGGCGAGGGCGGTCTTCTTGGTGTCCTCGATGCCGACGTCGACGATCATCTGCGCGTAGACCGAGTTGATCGACTTGTCGGTGGCCTGCTGGACGGTGACGGGGCCGTGCGAGACGTCGCCCTGGTTCTCGGGGGCGAAGGGGACCGGGCTGTTGACGACCTTCCGCTTGCTGGTGCCGTCGTAGACCGTGTTCAGGCCGATCTCGCGCCCGTCCTGGGTCTCGGAGCCCTTGTCGACGGCGGTGGCGAGGACGATCGGCTTGAAGGTGGAGGCGGGCTGGAAGTCGCGCCGGGTGGCGTTGGACATCCAGTGCTCGGTGGCGCCGACGCCGCCGTACATCGCGACGACCCCGCCGGTCCTCGGGTCGACGGAGGTGGCGCCGGCCTGCACGGTGGCGGCCTTCTTGTCGCCCTTGCGGTCGATCTTGGCTTCGAGCTGCTTGTCGACGGCGGCGACGAGATCCTTCTGCTTCTGCTCGTCGATGTTGAGGGTGATCGTCCAGCCGCCGGCCTTGATGTCCTCCTCGCTGACGCCCTGGCGCATCAGCTCCTGGTTCGCCGCCTCGACGATGTAGCCGGTCTGCCCCTCCATGCCGGGCAGCGGCTTGGGCGCGCGCGGGACGGGGAACTTCAGGCCGGCGCGCTCGGCGGCGGGGAGCCAGCCCATCTCGACCATGTTGTCGAGGACGTAGTTCCAGCGCTCCTCGACGAGCTTGCGGCCGGTGGCGCTGGCCGAGGTCCAGTCGTACTGGTTGGGGGCCTGGAGCAGCGAGGCGAGGTAGGCGCCCTGGGCGGTGGTGAGCTTGGAGGCGTCGGTGCCGTAGTACGAGCGGGCGGCGGCCTGGATGCCGTAGGAGGAGCGGCCGTAGTAGCTGGTGTTGATGTAGCCGGCGAGGATCTCGCCCTTCTCCCGCTCCTGGTCGACCTTGACGGCGATGATCATCTCCTTGAGCTTGCGGGTCGCCGTCTGGTCCTGGCTCAGGTAGAAGTTCTTGACGTACTGCTGGGTGATCGTGGAGCCGCCCTGCTTGCCCTGGCCGGTGAGGGTGTTCCAGGCGGCGCGGGTGGTGCCCTTGATGTCGACGCCGTTGTCCTTGTAGAAGGACTTGTTCTCGGCGGCGACGAAGGCCTGCTGGACGGGGAGCGGGATCTTGTCCAGGCCGACGATCTCGCGGTTGATCTCGCCGGTGCGGGCGAGGATCGTGCCGTTGGAGTACTTGTAGATATTGCTCTGCATGGTCGCCTCGGCGTTGGCCGTGGGCACGGGGACCAGCAGGTAGACCGTGTAGAGGCCGCCGAGACCGACCAGGCCGAGCAGGAGGAAGGTGCCCAGCACCTTCTTCCAGGTGAAGAGGCGGCGTATGCCCCGTTTCTTCGCCTTCTTGTCCGGTCGGCCCATGTGTCGCTTCGCTCCGCTCGTCATGTGTCCCGTCGCCCCGGCCCGGCGAGCCGCCGGATCAGCTCAGCAAGCTAACACCGGCAGTGCGGACATAGGGCAACCGATCACGCCTTTTCAGGACGTGAGAATCAGCACCCACCCCCAGGGGAACCGACGTCCCGGCGGGCGTGATGGTTGCGTGAAGGACCGGTTCCGTTTCGGTGCGCTTCTCCCGCCGGCCCCGGCCCGCCCGGCCCTCACCCCACTCCCTGCCCTGGCTCCCGCCCTGGCCCTCCGGCTATACAGCGTGCGTATACATGCCGTGTACAGTGACGCCATGTCCATCGGTCACACCCTTCTCGGACTCCTCGAAACGGGCCCGCGCCACGGCTACGACCTCAAGCGCGCCTTCGACGAGCGGTTCGGCCACGACAGGCCGCTCCACTACGGCCAGGTCTACTCGACGATGTCCCGCCTCCTGAAGAACGGCCTCGTCGTCGTCGACGGCCTCGAACCCGGCGGGGGCCCGGAGCGCAAGCGGTACGCGATCACCGACGCCGGCATCACCGATGTCGCCGAGTGGCTCGCGACCCCCGAGAAGCCGGAGCCGTACCTCCAGTCCACGCTCTACACCAAGGTCGTCCTCGCCCTGATGACCGGCCGCGGGGCCGCCGAACTGCTCGACACCCAGCGGGCCGAGCACCTGCGTCTGATGCGCGAGCTCACCCGCCGCAAGAAGGACGGCGACCTCGCCGACCAGCTCATCTGCGACCACGCCCTCTTCCACCTGGAGGCGGACCTGCGCTGGCTGGAGCTGACCGCCGCCCGTCTCGACCGGCTCGCCGAGGAGGTCCGCCGATGACGAACGCACCGCTCCTGCGCGCCACCGGACTCTCCAAGGCGTACGGCCCCACGCCGGCGCTCTCCGGCGCGGACTTCGCCCTGCGCGCCGGCGAGGTCGTCGCCGTCATGGGCCCCTCCGGCTCCGGCAAGTCCACCCTGCTGCACTGCCTCGCCGGCATCGTCCGCCCCGACGCGGGCACCCTCACCTACGACGGGCGCGACCTCACCGCCCTCTCCGACACCGCACGCAGCGCCCTGCGCCGTACCGACTTCGGCTTCGTCTTCCAGTTCGGCCAGCTCGTCCCCGAGCTGACCTGCGCCGAGAACGTGGCACTGCCGCTCCGGCTCAACGGCGAGAAGCGGAAGGCCGCCGAGACCCGGGCCGTCGAGTGGCTCGCCCGCCTGGAGGTCGACGACACCGCGGGCAAGCGCCCCGGCGAGATATCCGGCGGCCAGGGCCAGCGGGTCGCCGTCGCCCGCGCCCTCGTCACCGCCCCCCGCGTGATCTTCGCCGACGAACCGACCGGCGCCCTCGACTCCCTCAACGGCGAGCGGGTCATGCGGCTGCTCACCGAAGCCTCCCGGGACACCGGCGCCGCCGTCGTCCTCGTCACCCACGAGGCCCGCGTCGCCGCCTGGTCCGACCGCGAGGTCGTCGTCCGCGACGGCTCGGTCCGCGACACGGAGTGGGCCGCGTGACCCCGGGCACCTGGGCCCGCGACCTGACCCTCGGCGCCCGCTTCGCCGCCACCGGCGGCCGTTCCGGGCTGCTGCGCACCCTGCTCACCGCGGCCGGCGTCGGCTTCGGCGTCGCCCTGCTCCTGCTCGCCTCCTCGCTGCCGAACATGCTCTTCCAGCGGGAGGTGCGGGAGGCGGCCCGCGCCGCCGACGCCGCCCACGAGGTCACCAGCCCCCGCCCCGACACCTTCCTCCACTACACCCAGCACAGCTCCTTCCGGGGCGCCGGTCTCACCGGCCTGCTGCTGAAGCCGGAGGGCCCGAAGGCCCCGACGCCGCCCGGGACGACGGGCGTGCCCGCCGAGGGCGAGATGCTGGTCTCCCCCGCCCTCGCCGAACTGCTCGACTCCCCCGACGGCGCCCTCCTGAAGGAGCGGCTCCCCTACAAGGTCGCCGGGACGATCGGCGAGGACGGCCTGATCGGCCCGAACGAACTGCGGTACGTCGCCCACGCCGGCTTCCTCACCACCGACAACTACGACGGGCGCGCCGAGCGCTACGGCTGGTCGGTGCCCGAGGAGCCGATGAACGCCTTCCTGCTCCTCCTCGTCGTCATCGCGTACGTGGTGCTGCTCCTGCCGGTGCTGGTCTTCATCGCGACCGCGGCCCGCTTCGGCGGCGAGCAGCGCGACCGCCGGCTCGCCGCGCTCCGGCTCGTCGGCGCGGACAACGCCACCACCCGGCGCATCGCGGCCGGCGAGTCGCTCGCCGGCGCGCTGCTCGGACTCGCCGTCGGCACCGGACTCTTCCTGGTGGCCCGGCAGTTCGCGGGCGCCGTCGAGATCTGGGACGTCAACGCCTTCCCGTCCGACGTCGTCCCGCACACCGCGCTCGCCCTGCTGGTCCTCGCCGTGGTGCCGGTCTCCTCCGTCCTCGTCACCCTCCTCGCCCTGCGCGGAGTGGCGATCGAGCCGCTGGGCGTGGTCCGCACGGCCACCCCGCGCCGCCGCCGGCTCTGGTGGCGCCTGCTGATCCTGGCCGCCGGTGCCGCGCTGCTCGCCCCGACGATCGGCGGCATCCGGATGGAGGACACGGCGATCGACACCATCACCATCGGCGGCGGCACCGTCCTCGTGCTCGTCGGCCTCACCGGTCTGCTGCCGTGGCTCGTCGAGGCCGCGGTAAAGAGGCTCAGCGGCGGTCCGGTCTCCTGGCAGCTCGCCGTCCGCCGGCTCCAGCTCTCCAGCGGCACGGCGGCCCGCGCGGTCAGCGGGATCGTCGTCGCGGCGGCCGGGGCGATCGCCCTCCAGATGCTCTTCCAGGCGATGGAGAGCGACTTCACCTCCTCCACCGGCCACGACACCACCCGCGCCCAGCTCCAGACCTCGCTGGACGCCCGGAACGGCGACGAGGCACGGCGGACCATCGACCGGCTCGCCTCCGTCGACGGCGTCACCGGGACGATCGGCACGACCACGGCGCACGTCTTCCGGCCCGGCCCGCTGAAGCCGGGCGAGGACTTCGCGCCGATCACCCAGTTCGCCGTCGGCGACTGCGCCTCGCTGCGCGAGTTCGCCACGCTGCCCTCGTGCGCGGACGGCGACGCCTTCGTGGTGCTGCCGCCGAAGGGCGCCACCGACGCCCCCGACGCCGGCTGGGTCCGCGAGACCGCCCGGGCCGGCGCGCAGGTCGCGCTCCGCGACCCCGAGGAGCACGAGGGCGCCATGCCGCTGTGGCGGGTCCCCGCCGACGCCCCGACCGTGACCGCCCGCCGCGACCCGGCCGGCCTGCACTTCTACGGTCTGCTCGCCACCCCGTCCGCGATCGACGCGGCCCGCCTCGACAACCCGCAGGCCGAGGTGATGGTCCGGTTCGACCCGGCCGTCCCCGACGCCCCCGAGCGGGTACGGAACGCGGCCCTGGCGATCGACCCGACCGCCACGGTCCGCGGGCTGAGCGACACCGAGCAGAGCTCCCGCTTCACCAGCGTCCGCACCGGCATCCTCGTCGGCTCGACCCTCACCATGCTGCTGGTGGCGGCCTCCCTGCTGGTCGCGACGCTGGAGCAGCTGCGCGACCGCAAGCGGCTGCTGTCCTCCCTGGTCGCCTTCGGCACCCGGCGCTCCACCCTGAGCTGGTCGGTGCTGTGGCAGACGGCGGTGCCGATCGCCGTCGGCCTGGCCCTCGCGGTGGCGGGCGGCCTCGGTCTCGGCTCGGTCCTGCTCGCGATGACGAACCAGCCGATCCGGGACGGGTGGGTCTTCCTGCCGGTCGTCGGCATCGGCGCGGGCCTGATCGCCGCGGTGACGCTGCTCAGCCTGCCGCTGCTCTGGCGGCTGATGCGCGCGGACGGGCTGCGCACCGAGTAACCCGCCGGACGGGTGTACGAGACGGAGGGCGCGGGTTCCCGGCACCGGGGGGTGTCGGGAGCCCGCGCTCCCGTGCGTACGGACCGATCGGAGGCGGGTACGGACGGGGCCCGGGGGTCAGGAGTCCGCGCCCAGCACCCGTACGGGCAGGGCCGCCAGCTCCTCGCGCAGCGCCTCGGCCAGCTCCTCGAACTCGGACTGGCGGGCCGCGCCGGCCCGCATCGCGAGGGCGATCCGGCGGGTGGGCGCGGGCTCGGCGAAGGCGCCGGTCCACAGGGCGGTGTTGCGGGCGGTCTCGACGGTGACGGCGGTGCGCGGCAGCAGCGTCACACCGAGCCCGCCGGCCACCAGCTGCACGAGGGTGGCGAGCCCGGCGGCGGTGGTGGTCACCTCGGGCCCGTCCAGCCGGCCGGCCTCGCGGCAGATGTCGAGGGCCTGGTCGCGCAGACAGTGCCCCTCGTCGAGGAGGAGCAGCCGCTGCTCCTTCAGGGCCTCGCGGGGGATGCCGTCCCGGCCGGCCAGCTGATGGCCCTGCGGGGTGACCAGCACGAAGTCCTCGTCGAAGAGCGGCAGCTCGGTGACGCCGGGCACGCCGAGGGGGACGGCGAGCAGCAGCAGGTCGAGCCGTCCGGCGGCGAGCCCTTCCAGGAGGGTGGCGGTCTGCTCCTCGTGGACCTGGAGGTCGAGCTCGGGGTAGCGGCGGTGCACGAGCCGGAGGACGTCGGGGAGGAGGTAGGGGGCGACGGTGGGGATGACCCCGAGCCGCAGCACCCCGGTGAAGGGCGCCTGGGCGCCCTCGGCCTCCTCCATCAGCTCGGCGACGGCGTCGAGGACGGCCCGGGCACGGACCGCGAGCCGTTCGCCGGCGGGCGAGAGCAGCACCTTGCGGGTGGTCCGCTCCAGGAGCTGGACACCGAGTGCCTCTTCGAGTGCCGAAACCGCGCCCGAGAGCGCGGGCTGGCTCATGCCGATGGCGGCCGCCGCGTCCCGGAAGTGCAGATGCTCGGCCACCGCCACGAAGGCCCTGAGCTGGGAGAGGCTGGGCTGTTTGGCCCGCTGGGAGGAGTGCTGGGGGACGTACGGGGATGCCACTGATAACCACCTTCGATCAACACGACCCACTCTAGCTATTTCCCTGATCAATACACTGCGTGCCATGCTGTGATCCGTCCAACCCCTCATGGAAGCCCCCAAAAGGGACCCTTCCGAGCTGCAAGGAGAGCGCGTGCTCACTGTCGGCAACCAGTTCCCCACCTACGACCTGACCGCCTGCGTGTCGCTGGAGAGCGGCAAGGAGTTCGCTCAGATCGACCACAAGTCCTACGAGGGCAAGTGGCGCGTGGTGTTCTTCTGGCCGAAGGACTTCACCTTCGTCTGCCCGACCGAGATCGCCGCCTTCGGCAAGCTGAACGACGAGTTCGCCGACCGTGACGCGCAGATCCTCGGCGTCTCCGGTGACTCCGAGTTCGTCCACCACGCCTGGCGCAAGGACCACGCCGACCTGCGTGACCTGCCCTTCCCGATGCTCGCCGACTCGAAGCACGAGCTCATGAGCGACTGCGGCGTGCGCGGCGAGGACGGCTTCGCCCAGCGTGCCGTCTTCATCGTGGACCCGAACAACGAGATCCAGTTCACGATGGTGACCGCCGGTTCCGTGGGCCGTAACCCCAAGGAGGTCCTGCGGGTCCTCGACGCCCTGCAGACCGACGAGCTCTGCCCCTGCAACTGGAGCAAGGGCGAGGACACCCTGGACGCCGGCAAGCTCCTGGCCGGTGAGTGAGCATGGCCCTCGATGAGCTCAAGTCCGCCATACCGGACTTCGCCAAGGACCTGAAGCTGAACCTCGGCTCGGTCATCGGCAACAGCGAGCTCCCGCAGCAGCAGCTGTGGGGCACCGTGCTGGCCTGCGCGATCGCCTCGCGCTCGCCGAAGGTGCTGAAGGAGCTGGAGCCCGAGGCCCAGGCGAACCTGAAGCCCGAGGCGTACCAGGCCGCCAAGTCCGCCGCCGCGATCATGGCCATGAACAACGTCTTCTACCGGACCCGGCACCTGCTGTCGGACCCCGAGTACGGGACGATGCGGGCCGGTCTGCGGATGAACGTCATCGGCAACCCGGGCGTCGAGAAGGTCGACTTCGAGCTGTGGTCGCTCGCGGTCTCCGCGATCAACGGCTGCGGCCAGTGCCTGGACTCGCACGAGCAGGTCCTGCGCAAGGCCGGCGTCGACCGCGAGACGATCCAGGAGGCGTTCAAGATCGCCTCGGTGATCCAGGCGGTCGCCGTCACCCTGGACGCGGAGGCCGTCCTCGCCGAGTGACCTCGGTGGCCTCGTGACGAGCGCCCCGGAGCGATCCGCTCCGGGGCGCTCGCCGTCTCCGGTCACTTCTTGAGCGCGGCCAGGAGGGCGAGGGCGTCCTGCGTCATCGGGACGTCGATGCCGGACAGGTCGGGCTGGGGCCCTTCCCCCATCGGCCGCCCCTGCTCGTCGTAGGAGACGTTGACGTACATGTCGATGCGGAGCTCGGCCTGGCCGTCGAGGACCCACATCGCCCCTCCGGCCTCGCCCTGGTCGTTGAAGAGGGCCTTCTCGCCGAGGCCGGCGATCGGCTGGGTGAGCTCGTAGTACTTCGCTCGCGCCTCGAACTCCGGCCCGGGGTCGGTGACCTTGTGCAGGGTGTAGGAGAGCTGGACGCTCTGCTGGCGATTCCCCTCGCCGTAGGTGACGGAGCAGGAGCTCTCGCTCAGCGCGGTCTCGTCGAAGTACGGTCCGACACCGTCATCGGCCCGTTTGCCGAGGACCATGCCCATGGCCTTCAGCTCGGAGACCTCACACAGGTTCTCGACCGGCTTGTACCCGCCCAGGTCCACGCCCTCGTCCCGCTGCTGCACCAGGCCGTACGTGTACAGCCCCGCGCCCCACAGGGCGGAGGCGACCAGCGCGCCGCCGAGCCCCCACAGCCAGGGCCTGCGGCCGCGCGGCGGGCGCGGTTCCCGCTCCTCCGTCAGGACTTCGGCGGTCTCGAAGGGGGCGCCGCCCACCAGCTCGGGTTCGGATATCACGCCTTGCCCTTCCGCTCCGGCGATCCGGGCGCCGGGGTGGGCGCCACTTCGAAGGCGGTCGCGCCCCTCGGCTCGGGGGCGGTGAGCAGCGCCGGTTCCTGGCTCCACGCCTTGAGGTAGCCGACGACGGTGTTGGTGACCGCGACGAGCGGGACGGCGACGACGGCGCCGCCGATGCCCGCGGTCAGCCCGCCCGCGGCGACCGCGAGGACGACGGCGAGCGGGTGGACGCGGACGGCCCGGCCGAGGATGAACGGCTGGAGGACGTGGCCCTCGATCTGCTGCACGGCGAGGACCACCACGAGGACCATCAGCGCGGTGAACACGCCGTTGGTGACGAGGGCGACCAGCACCGCGAGGGCGCCGGAGATGACGGCGCCGACGAGCGGGATGAAGGCGAAGAGGAAGATGAAGACGGCGAGCGGTACCGCCATCGGCACGTCGAGGAAGTAGAGCCCGAGGCCGATGAAGACCGCGTCGATGAGGGCGACGAGGACGGTGCCGCGCACATAGGCGGTGAGGGTGCGCCAGGCGCGCGGTCCGGCGCCGGCGACGCCGGGACGGGCCTGCGCCGGGACGAGCTTGAGCGTCCACTCCCAGACCTTCTTGCCGTCGTAGAGCAGGAAGAGGGTGGAGAACATGGCGAGCAGGATGCCGGTCATCGTCTCGACGACGACGGTCACGCCCTGGAGGCCGAAGGAGGTGATCTGCTCGGCGTTGGCGCCGATGGTGTCGCTGAGGTTCTTGGCGATGTCGTTGATCTGGCGCTCGGTCACGTGGAACGGGCTGTCCAGGAGCCAGCGCTTGAGCTCCTCGATGCCGTCCCTGACCCGGTCGGTGAGGGTGTCGACGTTGTCCATCACCTGCCAGACCACGAACCAGCCGACCAGGCCCATCACGACGAAGCCGGAGATGGCGGTGATGGCGGTGGCGAGCCCGCGCGGCACGCCCATGGTCCGCAGCCGGGCGACGGTCGGCTGGAGCAGGGCGGTGACGAGGAGCGCGGCGACGAAGGCGAGGACGACGAGCTGGACGGAGCTGATGACCCGCATCAGCACCCAGACCGTGCCGGCGAGGACGAGCAGCCGCCAGCCGGCCTCGCCGGCGACCCGCAGGCCCCACGGGATGGCGGAGACCGGGTCGGGCCGGGCGGGGACGGCGGGCGCGTAGGCCGGCGGGGCGGGGACGACGGCGCGGTCCTCCGCGGAGCCCCCACCGGCGGCACCCCCCGGGTCCGCACCGGCGGCGGGTGCCGCGGCCGGCGCCGCGGCTTCCGCCGGCGTCCGCTCCGCCCGCGGTCCGTCCTCCTCCGGCCGGTCGGCCTCGGCGCGCCGGGCGTCCAGCTCGCTACCGATGCGGCTGATGCCCTCTCCGATCCGGCTCAGCCATCCTGGCAGTCTCGACATCTCGTCCCTCTTCCCCCCGTTCGGTCCCTGGCAACCTACACGCAGGAAGCCCCGCACCGTAGGACGGTGCGGGGCTTCCTGAGGTTGAGCGCGCGCCGGTACAGGGCCTGTCTGACCATTGACGTCGGATCAGGCCGGGTCGTCCGGTGCGTGCGATCGGCGTGCGGCCGGGGCGCCCTCGTAGCGGAGCTACTTGGGCGTCTCGGCCGTGCGGCGAGCGTGCGTGCCGGGCGGGCCGGACCCGGCGGGAATGGTCAGACAGGCCCTAGTACCAGCGGTTGGCCTGCCAGAACGACCAGGCGCCGCAGGGGCTGCCGTAGCGGCCGTTCATGTAGCTGAGACCCCACTTGATCTGGGTGGCGGGGTTGGTCTGCCAGTCGGCGCCGGCCGAGGACATCTTGTGGCCCGGCAGCGCCTGGACGAGGCCGTAGGCGCCGGAGGACGGGTTCTGCGCCCGGTAGTTCCAGCCGGACTCGTGGTCGATGATGTTGCTGAAGCACTGGAACTGCGAGGCCGGGATCATCTGGCGGGCGATCGCCTTGACCTCGGAGATGGAGTACGAGCCCTGGGCGGAGAAGCTCGACGCGTCGCGGACGCTGTCGCGACTGGCGCGCTCGGCCGCCTCCTTCTCGCGGGCCTCGCGCTCGGCGCGCTCCTCGGCTTCCTTCTTCTCCTGCTCCGCCTTCTCGTCCGCGGCCTTCTTCTTGGCCTCGGCGTCCTTGGCGGCCTTGAAGCGGGCGGCCTCCTCGGCGCCCTTGCGGGCGGTGGCGTCCGCGGCGGCGGCCTGGACGTCGGCCTGCTCCGCGAGGGAGGCGACCTGTACCTGTGCCTGCGCGCCGGCGGGGATGTCCGCGAGCAGCGTGCTGTCGGCCGCGGCGGCCTCGAAGTTGTCGTCAGAGGTGGCCTGGGCGGCGTTGCCCGTGGCAACTCCGACGACGGCGCCGACGGTGGTGACTGCAGTGGCAGACGCCACCGCGAATCCCCGGACCGAGATCCGGCTCACACGGTTTCCTTCCAGCATCCCCCGCAGCGGTGACCACGCGGGCGAAATCGTGCCCCTCGCGCTGGTCTTCGTCGTACCGGGTCACAGAAGACACGGGCCCGTGGTGCTGTGGGCGGCATACGGCGTCGGTTGTGGAGTTGTGCGGTGCTGCTGTGCGGGCCTTCGAACGCTCGAAGGTGCACGGGTGCCGTATGCGGGGCCTGACGGAAGCAAGACTCTGCCGGACGCGGACGCCGCAAGGCAATTCTGTGTTGCGTGTGAAAGCTCACACCCCGGCGGGCGCACGTGTTTTGACGGATGTTGCGGACACGGGGGCGCCGCCCGGCTAAGCTCCTGCGCTTCGCCGGGCGGCGCCAACTCCCGTACGGGAGTTAAAGGGTACGAATCGGACGCCTGCTCCTCACAGGCGGCTGTCCTCCAGCATCTCGGTGACCAGGGCCGCGATCTGGGACCGCTCCGAGCGGGTCAGGGTGACGTGCGCGAAGAGCGGATGCCCCTTCAGCTTCTCGACCACGGCGACGACTCCGTCGTACCGCCCCACCCGCAGGTTGTCCCGCTGGGCCACGTCGTGGGTGAGGACCACCCGCGAGTTCGCCCCGATACGGGACAGAACGGTCAGCAGGACGTTCCGCTCCAGGGACTGGGCCTCGTCCACGATGACGAACGCGTCGTGGAGGGAACGGCCCCGGATGTGGGTGAGCGGCAGGACCTCCAGCATCCCCCGGGACAGCACCTCCTCGATCACCTCGCGGCCGGCGACGGCCGAGAGCGTGTCGAAGACCGCCTGCGCCCAGGGGCTCATCTTCTCGGACTCGCTGCCCGGCAGATAGCCGAGGTCCTGGCCGCCGACCGCGTACAGCGGACGGAAGACCATCACCTTCTGGTGCTGCCGGCGCTCCAGGACGGCCTCCAGGCCCGCGCAGAGCGCGAGCGCGGACTTGCCGGTGCCGGCCCGGCCGCCCATCGAGATGATCCCGACCTCCGGGTCGAGGAGCAGGTCGAGCGCGATCCGCTGCTCGGCGCTGCGGCCCCTGATCCCGAACGCCTCCCGGTCGCCGCGGACCAGCCGTACGTTCCCGTCGGCGCCGACCCTGCCGAGCGCCTTGCCGCGCTCCGACTGGAGCACCAGGCCGGTGTGCACGGGCAGCTCGGACGCCTCCGGCACGTACAGCCGCTCCTGGTCGTACAGGAGGTCGATCTGCTCGGCGGAGAGGCTCAGCTCGGACATCCCGGTCCACCCGTTGGTGTCCGTGATGGCGAGTTCCGCGCGGTACTCCTCGGCGAGCAGGCCCACCGAGGACGCCTTGATGCGCAGCGGCAGGTCCTTGGAGACGACGGTGACGTCGTACCCCTCCGCCTGGAGGTTCCGCGCGACCGCGAGGATCCGGGAATCGTTGTCTCCCAGCCGGTAGCCGGCCGGGAGGATGCCGGGGTCGGAGTGGTTGAGCTCGACCCGCAGCGTGCCGCCGAGCTCCCCGACGGGGAGGGGGGCGTCCAGGCGTCCGTACCGGACCCGGAAGTCGTCCAGCAGGCGCAGGGCCTGACGGGCGAAGTAGCCGAGCTCGGGGTGATGCCTCTTCGCCTCCAGCTCCGTCACCACCACGATGGGGAGCACGACCTCGTGCTCCTCGAAGCGGGACATCGCCTTGGGGTCGGCGAGCAGGACGCTGGTGTCGAGAACATAGGTGCGCCGGTCGGAAAGGCGGCGCTTCGTGCTGGTCACCACGGAAGGACAGACCCCCTCTGAAGACCCGAAAAAGGCCGGGGTGCGACGGAATCACCGTTGTCGCGGCGGAATGGGACCGGGATCGGACCGCCCAGCGCGGGCCGAACTCCGGCCCTCCGCTTCTCCCGTACGTGTCCCGCACGGTCGTCCTGGTGCAAGGGGCCTCCCGGGTGGCGGTCTCCGTGCCGCTCACTTCACCAGGGTTATGCCCTCGAACACTCCCGGCCATGCCAGGGCATATGACGGCGTGTGCGTGAACGTGCGGTGACGCCTCCGGGGCCTGTCCTCGGCGCGAGGGGGTGGGACCTCAGGTGCCGTAGCGCCGGTGCCGGGCGGCGTAGTCGCGCAGCGCCCGCAGGAAGTCGACCTTGCGGAAGGCCGGCCAGTGGACCTCGCAGAAGTAGTACTCGGAGTGCGCGCTCTGCCACAGCATGAAACCGGACAGGCGCTGCTCGCCGCTGGTGCGGATCACCAGGTCCGGGTCGGGCTGCCCGCGCGTGTACAGGTGCTCCGAGATGAGGTCGATGGAGACGGTCTCGGCCAGCTCCTCGAAGCTGGTGCCGCGCTCGGCGTGGTCCAGGAGGAGCGAGCGGACCGCGTCCGCGATCTCCTGCCGGCCGCCGTAGCCGACGGCGACGTTGACGAGTATCCCGGCGTTGCCGCGGGTGGACTCCTCGGCCTCCTTGAGGACCGTCTGGGTCCGGGCGGGCAGCAGGTCCATGGTGCCCACGTGGTGCACCCGCCAGCGCCCGTCCGAGGCGAGCGCCTTCACCGCGTCCTCGATGATCCCGAGCAGCGGGACCAGCTGCGCCTCGGGGCGGCTCAGGTTGTCCGTGGAGAGCATCCAGAGCGTCACGACCTCGACGTCCGTCTCGGCGCACCAGCCGAGCAGCTCCCGGATCTTGTCCGCGCCGGCCTTGTGTCCCTGCTCGGGGGTGCCGCCGGACGCCTTCGCCCAGCGCCGGTTGCCGTCGAGGATGACCCCGATGTGCTTGGGCACCTGATCGTGGTCGAGACGGCCTTCCACCCGGCGTGCGTAGAGCCCGTACACCAGGTCGCGCAGGTTCACTGTTCTTTACCCTCCATGGGCGGGCGGATCGCAAGCCGCCACACTACTGCGGCCGGATGAAGCGTCCCAGTCCGGGCGTGTCACAACTCCCCACGGGAGTGTCACAAGTCCGTGATAAGCAGGGATACGTGACTGATTCCCCCCTCTACCGCGCCGCCGCGGAGCGCTACGACTCCATGGAGTACCGCCGCTCGGGCCGCAGCGGTCTCAAGCTCCCCGCCGTCTCCCTGGGCCTGTGGCACAACTTCGGCGACGACCGCACCCTCGACTCCCAGCGGGCGATCCTGCGCCGCGCCTTCGACCTCGGCGTCACCCATTTCGACCTGGCGAACAACTACGGACCGCCGCCCGGCTCGGCCGAGCTGAACTTCGGCAAGATCTTCGCCCAGGACTTCGCCCCCTACCGGGACGAGCTGATCATCTCGACCAAGGCCGGCTACGAGATGCACCCGGGTCCGTACGGCGAGTGGGGCTCCCGCAAGTACCTGCTGTCCTCGCTCGACGCCTCCCTGAACCGGATGGGCCTCGACCACGTCGACATCTTCTACTCGCACCGCTTCGACCCGGAGACCCCGCTGGAGGAGACCATGGGGGCGCTCGCCTCCGCGGTCCGGCAGGGCAAGGCGCTGTACGTCGGCGTCTCCTCGTACAACGCCGAGCAGACCGCCGAGGCCGCCCGGCTGCTGAAGGAGATGGGCGTCCCGGCCCTGATCCACCAGCCCTCGTACTCGATGATCAACCGCTGGACCGAGGACGACCGGCTGCTCGACACCCTGGAGACGGCCGGCATGGGCTGCATCTCCTTCGTGCCGCTCGCCCAGGGCCTGCTCACCAACAAGTACCTGAAGGGCGTCCCGGAGGGCTCCCGCGCCACCCAGGGCAAGTCCCTCGACCCGAACCTGCTCTCCGACGAGGTGCTGCGCCGGCTCCGGGGCCTCGCCGCGATCGCCGAGCGGCGCGGGCAGTCGCTGGCCCAGCTGGCGCTGAAGTGGGTGCTGCGGGACCCGCGGATGACCTCGGCCCTGATCGGCGCGTCGAGCGTCGGGCAGCTGGAGGAGAACGTGGCCGCGCTGGCCTCCGCCCCGCTCACGGAGGCGGAGCTGAAGGAGATCGACTCCTTCGCCGTCGACACCGCCGGCACCAACATCTGGGCCGGCCGGGGCTGACCCGTACGGGTCGCGTCGCGCCGGGAACGAAAAACGGGCCGGTCCGTGGGGGGGATACGGACCGGCCCGAGGGGGGGGTTCCACCATAACCCTTCAATAGTCGGGCTGCGCGCCACGTGCGCCGAACGAAGCCGCCGGATTTCCCTGGATCCCAGGCGGCACAAGGGTTCCGGGCCCCTGTGGCGGGTTTGCGCCCCGGCGTGGCGGCGGACTTCCGTCCCTCCGACGGGGGAACGCCCGGAGGTCGCCCCGGGTTGACGACCGGGCTGGTGGACGCGGGTGGCGTGGCACTCCGCGACGGCACCGTGGCGCTGCGGCACGGAGCCCGCCGCCGGGCCCTTCCGGTCCTTCCGGTCCTTCCGCGTCAGGGAACGGCCGTGAAGGCGCCGAGGGCGAGGCCCAGGAGGGCGCCGGAGAGCATGAAGGGGCCGAACGGGATCGCGGACGAGCGGCCCGCCCGGCCGAGCAGGACGCGCCCGAAGCCGTATCCCGCGCCCAGCAGGAAGCCCAGGAAGGCGCCGGTGAAGAGCACGCCCCAGCCGTACCAGCCGAGGGCGGCGCCCAGCGGCAGCGCCAGTTTCACGTCGCCGAAGCCGAGGCCCTGCGGGCTGATCAGGTGCAGCGCGAGATAGCCGCCGCCGAGCGCGAGGGCGCCGAGCAGCGCGTGGGTCCAGGACCCGGCGTCGTACGGGGCGAGCTCGGCGGCCCCCAGGAGCAGCGGCACGGCGAGCGCGAGCGGCAGCGTCAGCCCGTCCGGCAGCCGCTGCACCCGCACGTCGACGCAGGCGAGCAGCACCCCGAACGGCGCGGCGAGCAGCCAGACCGCGAGCTCCGGCCGGGGCCCGCCGGTGGCCGCGGCCAGCAGCGCGCAGACCAGCCCGGTCAGGACCGGCACCGCGAACGGCGCCGGTGTTGTCGCGCAGGCGTCCCGCCCGGGCCCGCCGAGCCACCCGCGGGCCGGCCCGGCGAGCACGTGCCCCGCGGGGCACAGCTCGCGCCAGGACTCCTCCGGCTCCACCGAGAGCCGGTACGCGGCCCGCGGGACGAGCAGCCCGACGGCGGCACCCCATAGGGCGGCGAGAGCGATCAGCGTGGCGTACACGGGCCGACCTTAGGCCCTCCCCGGGCGTCGGGGCCGGGGCACGGGGTCGGCGCCGGGCGTCGAGGCCGGGGCGAGGGGACGGAGCCGGCCCGGGCGTTAAGGTCGGTGCCATGGGGCGGAGTTGGCGCGACGGGGCGGGGTCACTGGTGGTACCGGGCGGCGCGGTGGTCCCGGTGGAGATCGCGGCCTCCTACCGGGCGCGGCGGCGCGGGCTGCTCGGGCGGGACGGCATCGCGGGGGCGATGCTCCTCACCCCGGCGAGCAGCGTGCACACCTTCGGCATGCGTTTCGCGATCGACGTCGCCCACCTGGACCGGGGGCTGCGGGTCCTCTCTGTGGTCACCATGCGCCCCGGCCGGCTCGGGGCGCTCCGGCCGCGCGCCCGCCACGTGCTGGAGGCGGAGGCGGGGGCGATGGCGGGATGGGGGCTGCGGCCGGGGGTGCGGGTGGTCGTGGAGCCTTCCGGTGGGGGCGGGGGCGGCGTCTTCCGGTGAGAGCCGTCACGGCGGGGCCGGCATCCTCCGGTGAAGGCCGTCGGGGCGGGGGCGGCGTCTTCCGGTGAGGGCCGTCAGGGCGGGCCCGAGCCCAGCAGGGTGAAGGCGCCGTAGACCGCGGAGGCCGCCGCGAGGACGGCGAGGACCGTGACGGCGGTGCCGGTGCGGAGCCGGGCGAGCGCGGCGGCGGGCGGCAGCAGCAGTCCGAAGGCGGGCATCATCAGACGCGGCCGGGAGCCGAAGTACGCGGCCCCCACCAGCGACACCGCGACCACACCGACCGTGTAGACGAGCAGGGGCAGCGGCTGCCGCTGCCGGACGCAGAGCACCACCAGCCACGCGAGGAGCGCGAGCGCCGCGCACAGGCCGAGCGAGGCGGGCCAGGGCAGGGAGGCGATGAAGCGGGCGAGGGCGACCCCGCCGTCGATGGAGTTCCCCCAGGCCGCCTGGACGTCGAAGTACGCGGTGGCGCCGGACTCGCGGACGCCGACGTACACGACGTACCCGAGCCAGCCGAGCGGCGCGAGGAGCACCCCGGCGACCGTCCGCCACGGCAGCCGCCGGTCCCGGACCAGGGTCACGACGGCGGTGACGCCGAGGGCGGCGATCAGCGCGGCGGCCGTCGGCCGGGTCAGCCCGGCGCAGGCGCAGAGCAGCCCGGCGAGGATCCAGCGGCCGCGCAGCACCGCGTAGAGCGACCAGGCGGCGAGCGCGGTGAAGAGCGTCTCGGTGTACGCCATCGACTGCACGAACGCGGTCGGGTACACGCCCCACAGCACCGCCAGCAGGACTCCGGCCCGCGCCGAGACGACGTGCTCGCCACAGCGGAAGATCCCCCACGCGGCGGCGACCGACGCGGTCCAGGAGACCAGCAGCCCGGCCCCGGCGGCGTCGAGCGGCAGGGCGGCGGAGAGGACGCGTTCGAGCGCGGGGAGGAGGGGGAAGAACGCCAGGTCGGAGTGGACGTCGCCGTTCGGCAGCGTGATCCGGTACCCGTACCCCTGCTCGGCGATCCGCACGTACCAGACCGAGTCCCACCGCCCGCTCAGCCGGTGGAAGCCGTCCTTCCCGGTCGCGGCGGCGGCCCCCGCGAGCACGGCGAGCCCGAGCAGCCGGGTGAGGACGTAGCCGCCGAGGGCGAGCAGGAGCGGGGAAGGGAAACGGCTGGTCGGCGGGGGCATGGACCCGATTATCCCGAGGCGGGCGGACGGCTTTCGACGCGGTGGGCTCGTGAGCGGTTCGGGTTGTGGGGTGGTCGGCTCGTGAGGAGGTGGGTTCGTGAGCGGGTCGGCTCGTGGGGTGGTCGGGGCTCGATGCGGTCGGCTCGGCCCGGTGCGCCGTTCCGTACCGCCGTCTACGCCAGGAGGCGGGCGACCGTGACGGCGGCGGCGAGCAGCAGCAGTGCGGCGCCGACCAGCTGCCAGGTGCGGCGCCGGGAGCGCAGCGGGACGACCCGGGGCGCGGCCCGGCCGGGGATCACGATGTACACGCGGTGGGGGTGCGCGTCGTGCGTGACGCGGGCCAGCGACAGGTGGCGCACGGCGACGCGGCGCCCGACCTCGCCGTCGTGGACCCCGAGGCGGGGCTTCAGGAACGCGGCGAGCTCCGGGTCGGCGTCCTCCCCGGCCACCGGGACGGCCTCCTCGCCGACGAGGTCGACGCGGGCCCAGGCGTCGTACTCGTTCGTCCACCCGAAGGACCGGGCCGGCAGGGACGAGGTCTCCTTGATCGCGTCCACGACCGGCTCGCGGGCGATGACCCCCTCGGTCCACTCCACGTATCTGCCGGTGCCGCCGCAGAAGCCGTGGCTCACCGTGCCGGCCCCCTCGCAGTCGGGGCAGGGACGGGACCCGGTCCCGCCGCACACCGGGCACTTCCCCGGCCCGGCCCCCCGGCACTTCGCGCACGCCGCGTCCTCCCCCCCGCACGCCCGGCACCGGACCCGGAGCGCCGTCTCCCCCTCCGGCCGGTCGGCCGCCTCGCGGGCACGCTTGCCCGTGCCCTCGCAGCTGAGGCAGCAGACGCTCTCCCTGCACGCCGCGCAGGGCACGGAGGGCGGGCAGCTCACGTCCCCGGCGCCGCGGCAGCGCGCGCAGTGCTGCCGGCCGTTGGTGCACACCGCGCAGGCCCGGGCCTCCACCGAGCCGCGCCGCACCAGCAGCAGGGTCGAGCGGGCCCCGGGGTCGGCGGGCGCGGGTATCGCGTACCGGTCGATGTCGTCGTACGCGGGCCGGTCCGACAGGTCGAGGACGCCCCGGTGGAACCCGGCCCGCTCCTCGCGGGACTCGACGCAGCGGACTATCTCCCCGTCGACGAGCAGATGCCGGGTGATGCGGGCGCCCTGCGCAGGGAAGACCGCGCCGTCCGTCCCGGCGCCCCCGAGACTGCGCCGTACCGCCGCCAGGATGTCGTCTTCGCTCAGCACGCCTCGGCCTCCAGGGGAACCTCGGATGACCCCGGGACGCTACCCAACCGCCGTGCGCGTGAAGCCCCGTCCCTACGTAAGCCCGCTGCGTCAGGCCGCTGTGTCAGGCCGCTGCGTCAGCCCTGCGGCCTCATGCGCTCGAACCGTTCGGCCATGACGGGGCCGAGGTGCCCGACGATGCCGTGCCCGGGCTCCTGCGGGGCCGGCAGGTCGCCGAGGAAGGAGGTGACGATCACCTCGTCGACGCCGGTGTCGCCCCGACAGCACCGCTCCTCCAGGAAGGCGAGGGTGCGCCGCCAGTCGGGCTCCGCCTCCTCCGCCAGATAGGAGCCGACCGTGCTCTGGACGACGTCCCAGAAGAAGACGTGCGGCAGGACACCGCCCTGCCCGAAGACGTGCCTGTCGTACGCGCCCTGGAAGCCGGGCACGTGGACGACGAGGTCGTGGACGAGCTGCACGCCGGGTGCGGTGTCGGTCGCGGCGGGTGCGGAGGCGGCGGCGGGTCTGCCGGAGGTCGAGTCGGCTCCGCCGGTCGTGGTGTCGGGTCTGCCGGGTGTGGTGTCGGCTCCGCCGGTGAGGGTGGTGTCGGGTCTGCCGGTGGTGGTCTGAGGACTGGTGTGCTGCATCGCGGCCCTGCCCCGGGACGTTGTGGTGTTTCGGTCCAGAATGCTCCTCCCCCGGCCTGTCGTCCTGACACTTTTACGTTTTCCTGGGGACAACTTTCGGCGGGTTTTCCACAGGGGGTGCGAAGTGTCGCCCTTCCGTGGATCGTTGCGCGTATGTACGAGTTGGCGACCCTCGCCCGGGGCGGGGTGCTCCTGACGGTCTGGGCGCTCGCGGCGGGCTGGCCGCCGGGCCGGCTCGCCGCGCGCCTGCGGCGGGACGGCTGGCAGCGGATCTGCCGGGGGGCGTGGGCGGCGCCCGGCAAGGAGACGGACTGGCGGGTCAGGGAGACCGCGCTCCAGCTGCTGCGCCCGCGCCGGGTGTGCAGCCACGGCACGGCGGCCCGGCTCCACCGGATCGAGCTCCTCACCGTCCCCTCCGCGCCTCCCGGTTCCCGGGCGTCGCTCCCGCCTGAGGACGTCTGCCTGCGCCGGGGCCTGCGGGCGACGACGGCCGCGCGGACGGTCGCCGACCTGATACGGACGTGCGGGAGCAGGGAGGAAGCGGTGGTGACGGCGGACTCGGCACTGGCCCGCCGGGTCGTCGAGGGCGTCCGCAGGGACCCGCTGGTCCGGTACGGGGAACTGGCCGCGCAGCTGGCCGTCCGCCGCCCGGGCGCCCCGCGCGCCCGCGCCTGGCTCCCGCTGGCGAACTCCGCCTCAGGCTCCCCGGCGGAGACGGTGGCCCGGCTGCGGATGGGCGACGCCGGACTCCTCCCGGAGTGCCAGCCGCCGCTGCGGACGCCCGGCGGCCGCGCCCTCCATCCGGACTTCCTCTTCCGGGCGGCGGGCCTCGCGGTGGAGGTCGAGGGGTACGCGTACCACGGCACGCGCCGGGCGCACGAGCGGGACATCGCCCGCTTCAACGTGCTCCAGTCCTGCCCGGAGATCCGCCGGGTGCTGCGCTTCACCGCCCGGGAGGTGTTCACGCGCCCGGACCGGATGACGGCGGCGGTACGGGCGGCGCTGGCAGACCTCGGCGGGTGAGGGGCGGAGGCGCGCGGCGGGTCAGAAGTGGTGGGGCGCGGAGTGTCGGGCGGGTGCGGCGAGCGGTGGGTGAAGCACGGTGGCGCACGGTGGGCAAGGGGTGCGCGCGATGCGTGCGAGACGCGGGGAGCGTGGGGCGCGCGAGGGGCGCGCGGGGCCCCAACCGCCGCTCCCACCACCGCTTTTGAGCCAGCTGAAAACGGTGCTTACTCCGCTAGAGTGAACCACCGGTTTTACTGGGGAAGGGGAAGGGGACGCGCATGGCACGTCACAGCCCGGTAGAGGTACAGATCCACACCGGGTCTTTATGGGTCGGCGGTGACGCCTACCCCCTGCGGAACATCTCTCACGTGGGACAGCGCCGCCTCGTACCCGTGAAGAAGAAGATCGGCAAGGATCTCGTCGTCGGCATCGCCCGGATCTGGCTCGTCGCCGTCATCGGCGCGGCCATCGCGAGCGCCGGCAACAACGACCTGTTCTACGTTCCGGTCGTGGCCGTCGTCGGCCTCATGATCTGGCGGCTCGTCGTCAAGGTGCGGCAGCCGGACCTGCCGGTCCTCTACGGCCTGATCGTGAACACGGCAGGCACCCAGCGGGACACCGTCTGGAGCACCGAGAAGGGCGAGATCGACCACCTGGTCCTGGAGATCACCAAGGCGATCGGCAAGCCCGACGAAGCCCAGAAGGTCTTCTACGTCCAGCACGCCGTGCACCACGGGGACATCATCCAGCAGTACGGCGCCAACAGCATCGGACAGGCCAACCACTTCGGCCACGGCAACATCCAGGCGGGATGACGATGAGCAGCGATCAGATCCACCAGTACGGCGCGGGCAGCATCGGCACCGCGAACCACTCGGGCTCCGGCGACATCGTGGCCGGCGGCAAGACCGTCAACGCCGCGCCGGCCGCCCCCGCGACGGCCCTCGACGACCTCCTCGCGGCCATCGAAGGACTCCGCACCCACCTCGACGACACGCGCCGCGCGGAACTCGACGCGGCGGCGGCGGACCTCGACCCCGGTGCCGGCCGGGCCGAACTGGAGGGCCCGCTCACCCGGATCGCCGGCATCGCGGCGCTCGTGGGCACGGTGGGCGGGCCGGTCGTGGCCGCGGTCCAGGCGCTGCTGGCCGCGCTCGGCGCCTGACGCGAAGGAAGGGGCCGCCTCCGCCCGGAACGCGCGGCGGGCGGCCCCTTCCTCGTCTTCAGGGAGCGGCGGGAGGCGGAACAGTACGCGGGAAGGAGATCTCCACGCGGCGGTTCTTCTTCCGGCCCTCCTCGGTACGGTTGTCGGCGATCGGGTAGTCCTCGCTGTACCCGCGGATGTCGTATGCGGTCCCCGGCTCCAACTCCCGCGCGAGGACCTGCTGCACGGCGACGGCGCGCTCCTTGGAGAGCTTCAGCCCGTGCTCGTAGGTCCCGAGGTTGTCGGTGAAGCCGAACACCCGCACGCGCCCGGAACCCTGCGTCCGCACCTCCGCGGCGATGGCGCGGATGCGGGTGGACGCGGCCGGGCTGAGCTTGGCGCTGTTCTTCCCGAACAGCACCTCGGCCTGGAGCGCGAACGTGACGTCGACGTTCGTGTCCTCACGCCGCTGCTCGCCGCCCTCCTCCTCGACGATCTGCTTGATGTCGAGCACCTTCGCGGGCGCGAGCGTCGCGCCGTCGGGCAGCATCAGCCCCGGCGCGTTCGAGTCGATGGCGGGCGGCGGCGAGGAACTGGTACTCCCGGGCGGATCGTCCGCGAACGCGACGCCACCCCCCGCGGACCACACCGTGACGACCGCCACGGTCACCAGCGCGGCCAGTCTGCGTCGTCGCCCCGTAGTCGTCGTAGTCATGACGTCACCTCAGGACAGCTTGAGCGTGGCGGGCTCGAAGGTGGGCAGCTGGAAGGAGACCTCGGTGGTGGAGGCGGGGGGTGCGGGGAATTGCATGAAGACGGCGGTGGACTTGCCGGGGCCGAGGCTGTCGAGGTTCGTGGTGGTGAGGGGCCGACCGTCGGTGTCGCGGAGGACGTAGTAGCGCTTCTTCCCTACGGAATCGACGAGGGTCGCGCCGCCAAGAGAGGTCCCATGCTTGACCACTTCGGTCTCATCCCCACTGACTTGTGGGGGGATCGCGCTCACTGAGCCAGAGGAGTTCTTGAGACGTCCCTTAATGGTCAAGAAGCCACCTGCATCGCGGTCCACCGACTGAACGTCAAGTGCGATTCCCTTAGCCCCCTTGACCACGACCAGGGTTTCCGCCGACTCCTCCGAGGTCGGCTGAGCCGAGGCGGAAGCTGAGTGCTGCGGCTGCTGCGATGTAGGGGACGGCTTGTTGTTCGCCTTGGGTTCGGCCTCGGCTCCACAACCAGCGACGGCGACAGACGCCGCTACCGCGAGGGCGATGAACCCCCCTCTCGCATACGGCACATTCATGATGAACCCTTCCTTTATTCGTTGTCGCCGGTCAAGCGAACGCGGAAGAGAGCTTCGACGCTGGGAAGCACTGGGGCATCCGGGTCGATCTCCCAAGCCTCGCCGTCACAAGTGAGGCCCGTAATCGGGGCAGGATCGACTTCCTCGGGCTCCTCAGGTGGGGGGCTGGAGGGATCCGGCTCCGGAGGCGATTCCGTACTCGGTTCAGGGCTCGGCGCGGGCGGATCGAAACTGCACAAGGGTTCGACCACTGCTGTGGCGGTGGCTCGGGAGTGCCTTCCGGCCTCGTCCGGAACGATCGACTCGCCGACCGTTCCCACACTCTGGACGGTCACTGTGAAGCCGAGATCCACCGCCACGCAGTCCTCAGGCTGGAGCTCGGCATCATTCAAAAGGGCGAGTTCGCCCGCCCTCTGACAGGACCGTGCATCGGCGTAGTCCTCGCCAAGGACATAACGCTGCCACTGAGTGGGATCACCCAGCACTCCGACCCAACCCTCCCGGAGTTGGTCACGGGCATCCTGAGCCGCACCGAGAGCCGCTGCGTCGGCAGCAGTTTGAGCACCATTGCGTAGGGAAGCGGCTTGCCCCACGGCAAAGTAGACGAAGGCCAAGAACAACACCCCCGCAACTACGGCCACGTAGACAGGGAATGCCTGGCCCCCGTCTCCCGAGACACGTCCTACTCGCCGCCGCCGCCGGTGAGCTCTGCAATCTTCTGGCTGATAGCACCCTTGATCGACTGCCCGAGGTCCGTGCCGGTAATGGCCACCACAATCGCCACCACCACCACAATGATCCCCAAATACTCCACCGCCGTCTGACCCCGGTCCCCCCGGGCCGACAGGTGGAGTCGGGCCTTTGTCAGGGCCTTCAGCAGCGCGTCGTTCATCGTGGTCCCCTCCGCGGTCTGACGCTTGCGCAGTCGCACGGTACGCCCGTGGTCCCTGTGGTGCACAGGGTCCCTGGAGTCGTTCGTCAGATCGGGGCATGGGCGGGACCTTGTACTCCGGCAGGGTATGGCCTGGGGTGGGGGTCTCGTGGGGAGTTGGGGGAAGTGACATCGGGGGCCGCCTCATTCGCCGGCGATCGAGCCGAGGTCCGTCCCCGTGCCCAGGAAGAGGCCCGCGCCCAGGAGGATCATGGTGGCGGGGACCATCAGGGTCGTGATGACCATCGTCGCCTTGGGCACCGCCTTCGCGGCCTTGCGGCGCGCGTTCTGCGCGTCCGTGCGGCGCATGTCCTCGGCGATCTGGATCAGCGTGTCGACGATGGGGGCGCCCAGCTCCTCGCCCTGCTGGAGGGCCGTCACGAACTGGGCCACCTGCTCCGAGTCGTTGCGGCGGCGCAGTTCGTCGAAGGCCTGGCGGCGGGTGACGCCCATGTCCATCTGGCGCAGGGTGATGCGGAGTTCGTCGGACCAGGGGCCCGCGTACTTGTCCGCGACCCGCTCCAGGGCCTGGCGGAAGCCGAGGCCCGCCGAGACGACGACCGCGAGGACGTCGAGGAAGTCGGGGAGGGTGCGTTCGATCTGGTCCTTGCGGATGCGGACCGCCGACCAGATGCCGACCTCCGTCCAGAAGGCCCCGAAGGCGAAGAGCAGCGCCGCCGTGACGTACGAGCCCCGGGTCAGCATCAGCAGGCCGCCGAGGGCGCCCAGGAAGCCGTAGACCGCCCTCCGCGCCCCGTAGCGGTCGATGGTGAGGCCGCCGGGGTTTCCGGCGAGGTCGATGCGGCGGCGGACCGCGCCGACGCGCTTCGGGCCCATCCAGCGCAGGATCGTCGGGGACCAGCGCATGCCGAGGCGGTCCACGGCGGAGTCGACCGCGCCGGTGCGGGTCGCGCCGACCTCCAGGGCGAGGCGGAGGTCGTCGGGGAGGCGGGCGTCGGCGCGGTAGAGGCGGAGCCCGTACGCGAAGCCGGCGACCGAGAGGGCGGCGAGGAGGGCGAGAGACAGCTCCGGCATCCGTACCAGTCCCCTACACGTCGATCTTCGAGAAGCGGCGGATGACGGCGAAGCCGAGGACGTACAGGGCGCAGGCGATCACGACCGCGCCCTGTCCCAGCGGCGACCCGGTCATCCGGTCGAGCGCGCCCGGCTGCATGTTGTCGATGAGGAGGAGCGAGCCGAAGCCGATGACCGGGACCGCGTACGCCGTCATGCTCACCTGGGAGAGCTGGGTGCGGACCTCGCGCCGGGTCTCCTTGCGCTGCTCCAGCGTGTCGGTGAGGTTGCGGAGCGAGGAGACGACGGTGCCGCCGGCCCGGTTGGCGAGGACCAGGGTCGTGACGAGGACGACGAGCTCCCGGGACGGGAGCCGTTCGGCGAGTTCGGCGAGGGCGTCGTCGAGGGACGTGCCGACGGCCAGCTGCTGCGCCACCTTCTCCAGTTCGTCGGCCGCCGGGGACTCCATCTCGTCCGCGGCGAGGCTGATCGCCATGCGCAGGGCGAGGCCGGCCTGGGTGGCGTTGGCCAGGATGCGGGAGAGTTCGGGGAGCTGGTTGATGAAGCGTTCGATGCGCTTCTGACGCTGCCAGCCGAGGTAGCCGAGCGCCACCCATATCCCCAGCAGGCCGCAGATCGGGCCGAAGAACGGCGAGAGCGCCGCCTGGCCGATGATCCAGAGGACGGCCACCGAGGCCGCCAGCGCGACCGTGAACTCCCCCGGGGTCACGTCGAGCCCCGTCGCGGCGATCCGGCGCTCCAGGGTGCGGCCGAGGGCGGTGGCACGGACCCGCCGGTCCAGGGCGGGGAAGCGGCGCCGGCGCCGGCCGGTCGCCTCGGGCGCGGCGGTGTCGTCGAGGCGGGCGACGAGCGCGGCGTGGCGCCGCGCCCCGTTCGCGTACACCTGCACGCCGACGACGCCGAGGACGCAGGCGAGCAGCGCCGCCCCGGCCGTCAGCCAGAAGGGATCGGTCATCACAAGCCAGCCCTCCTATGTGGCTTCTCGAACGGCGAGGTGGGTGTCGTCGGCCGCCACGCCGAAGGCGGGCGGTATCGGCTGCCCGGCCATGTAGAGGCGTTCGGCGACGCGGCGCGGGAGCGGGTGGTGGACGTACCGGCCGTGGACGCGCCCGTCGGCGGAGAGCGGTTCGGCCTGGAAGTGGCAGACGGTGGCAAGGAGGAAGCGCTCCCGCCCGTGCGAGGCGAGGATCGCGATCTCGGTGACGCGGCGGGTGCCGTCGGGGTGCCGGGTGAGCTGCACGAGGACGTCGACGGCGCTGTTGATCTGGTCGCGCAGCGCCTCGAAGGGGACCTTGACCTCGGACATGGAGGCGAGGGTCTGGAGGCGCATGAGGGCGTCCTCGGCCGCGTTGGCGTGGACGGTGGCGAGGGAGCCGTCGTGGCCGGTGGACATGGCCTGGAGCATGTCGAGGGTCTCGCCGCCGCGGACCTCGCCGACGATGATCCGGTCGGGGCGCATCCGGAGCGAGTTGCGGACGAGGTCGCGGATGGTGACCTGGCCGCGGCCCTCGATGTTGGGCGGGCGCGCTTCGAGGCGGATGACGTGGGACTGCTGGAGCTGGAGCTCGGCGGAGTCCTCGATGGTGATGATCCGCTCGCCCTCGGGGACGAGACCGGAGAGGGCGTTGAGGAGGGTCGTCTTGCCGGTGCCGGTGGCGCCGGACACGATGATGTTGAACTTCGCCTGGACCAGGCCGGAGAGGAGCAGCAGCATCTGCTCGTCGAGCGAGCCGAGGCCGATCATCTCGTGGAGGGTGTAGGCGCGGGGGAAGCGGCGGATGGTGAGCGTGGCGCCGGTGAGGGAGAGCGGCGGGATGATCACGTTGACGCGCTCGCCGGAGGGCAGACGGGCGTCGACCATCGGATTCGACTCGTCCACGCGCCGGTTGACGGTGGAGACGATCCGTTCGATGGTCTGCATCAGCTGCTCGTGGGAGGCGAAGCGGAGCGGGAGGAGTTCGACCCGGCCGCCGCGCTCGATGTAGATCTGGTCGGGGCCGTTGACCATGATCTCGGTGATGGAGGCGTCTTCGAGGAGCGGTTCGAGGACGCCGAGCCCGAGGGCCTCGTCGACGACGCGGCGGATCAGCCGGCCGCGTTCGGCGGTGGAGAGGACGGGGCCCTCGCGGCTGATGATGTGCCCGAGGACGCGTTCGAGCCGGGCCCGGCGTTCGGCCGCCGCGAGCGCGGACATCTCGGTGAGGTCGATCTCCTCCAGGAGTTTCGCCCGGAAGGACGCGACGAGGTGGCCGTCCTCCCGGCCCCCGCCGGGCCCGAGGGCGCGCGGGTCGTCACCGGCGTGGTGGATGCGGGCGCGCAGGCTCATGGGAGCTCGTCCTCCTCCGGGGTCCGGGGCAGGGGCATGGTGGCGGTCTTCTCGACCGGGGCGAAGTCCCAGAAGGGGACGACCTGGGGGACGCGGACGACGGCGGTGACCGTCACCTGTCCGTCTCCCTCGACGGCGGTGCCGGGGGTCAGATCGAGCCATCCGCTGACGGCGGCCCGCTGGGCGGCCTCGGCGCCCGGGGCTTCCTCGGCGTCGCTGGACGCGGCCCGGGCGCCCGCCCGCGCCGCTGTCCCCGCCTGCTGCGCGGCGTACGCGGCCAGTCCGAGCTGGAGTCCGGCGAGCCCGACGATCAGCAGGATGGGCAGGAAGCCGAGGTACTCGATGGCCGCCTGGCCCCGGTCCCCGCGGTGAGGACGGGATGCGGTACGGCTCCGAGGGGCGTCGCCCGGCAGGCCCGTACCGCCCGCGCGGGCGCCGGCCCGCCACACCCTCTTCCGGTTCACGGGGTCGTCACCGGCCTCTCGTCGATCGCGCCGGCCGTCGCGGGGACGCCGTCGAAGGAGCCGAGGCCGGGGAAGAGGACCGGGACCGGGACCGTGACGGTCACGGTGACCATGCCGCCGGAGGGCGCGCCTCCGCAGTCCACCGTGGCTCCCGCCCACGCCCCGTCGAGGTGCCTGCGGGCGGCGCCGTCGCAGTCTCCGCCGACGGCGGCGGCCCGCGCCGCCTCGTCCGCCGCGTTCCCGGCCAGGATGTAGGTGTACCCCACCAGCACCACCTGCCACAGCAGCGCGAGGGTCAGCAGGATGACCGGGACCATGCCGGTGAACTCCACCGCCACCTGGCCCCGGTCGCCGCGCGCCCTCTGCTGGTCCATGGGTCAGCGCCCTCCGCCGCGGCGGCGCAGCCCGAGCGATCCGCGGTCGCCGGCGCGGGCGAGCTGCTTGCCGGGGGCGGGGGTGGCCGGGGGGCCGGTGAGGCCGAGTTCGCCGGCGAGGGCCCAGAGGGCCTGCTTGACGGTGGAGCGGGCGTCGAGTTCGTGGAGGCGGCCGGCGTCGACGACGGCCTGGAGTTCCTTGTAGGCGGCGGGGACGGTGACGCCGGCGATGCGGGTGCCGGTGATCTTCTGGACGAGGGCGGGCTGGATCTCGGTGGAGCGGGCGTACTGGTTCACCAGGGCGACGGTCGCCTCGGCCTTGCGGACCTGGAGCCGTTCCCACATGCGGACGGTCCGCTTGGCGGCGCGGACGGCGATGACGTCGGGGGTGGTGACGAGGAGGGCGGTGTCGGCCATCTCGACGGCGGCGGCGTTGGCGCTGTCGAGGCGGGAGCCGCAGTCGACGACGACGACCTCGTGCCGGGCGCGCAGGGCGCTGACGATCTGGCGGGCGGCGCGGTCGGTGACTTCTTCGCCGCGTTCGCCCTCGGCGGGGGCGAGGAGGAGGGAGAGGCCGGTCTCGTGGACGTAGACGGCGTCCTGGAGGACGCGGGGCGAGATGTCGGCGATGGCGGCGAGGTCGGCGGCGGAGCGGCGGAACTGCACGTCGAGGTAGGAGGCGATGTCGCCGCTCTGGAGGTCGAGGTCGACGAGGGCGACGGTGCGGCCGGCGGCGCGGGCGGCGAGGGCGAGCTGGACGGCGGTGAGGGTGGTGCCGACGCCGCCCTTGGCGCCGCTGACGGTGACGACGGTGCCGCCGGGTCCCGCGACGAGTTCGGCGGTGGCGCCGCCGAGGTGGCGGCGGAATCCGGCGGACCACTGGGCGGCGGCCTGGACGCGGCCGGCGAGTTCCTCGTAGCCGAGGGGGAGGGGGACGAGGCCGCGGGCGCCGGCGTCCATGGCGGCGGAGAGCAGGCCGGGTCCGGTGTCGGAGGTGATGAGGACGACGCCGACGGCGGGGAAGCGGAGGGCGACCTCGCGGACGAGGTCGAGGGCGGGGACGGGGCCGATCCGCTCGTGGACGAGGACGACCTCGGGGAGGGCGTCGAGGGATTCGGCGGCGAGCCGGGCGAGGGCGTCGACGAGCTGGGTGGAGTCGGGGACGGGCGGGGCGGGTTCGGCGTCGGGGAGCTGGCCGAGGAGGGTGGCGACGGCCCGGGCGGCGTCGGGGTCGCCGACGGCCGGCAGGATCCTGGTGGGCATGGCCGGGCCTCACTTGTCCTTGTCGAGCGTGTAGGTGCGGTCGCCCGGGGCGGGCGCGGCGGGCGCTCCGTCGGCGGAGGGGGCGACGAGGGCGAGGCGTACGTGCTCCGCGAAGGACTCGGCGTAGGCGACGCGCTGGGTGTCCTGGGCGGAGAGGGCGAAGGTGATGGGGACGGCCTCGGTGGCGGTGCGGGAGTCGCGCTTCGCCTTGATGGAGCTGAGGGTGCCGACGTCGATGACCCGGGCGGCGGCGACGAGGAGCCTGGACTGGCTGGGTTCGCCCTTCGTGTCGCCGGCGAAGGTGGCGTAGATGTTGACGGTGGCACCGGGGTTGATCTTGCCGGCGACGCCGGTGGCGGCGTCGATCATGATCGCGATCTCCTGCTCGCCGGGGCGGAGTTCGGGGCGGGGGACGATCATGTCCTGCTGGAGGAGCGAGCCCTTCCTGAGGGTGGTGACGGCGATCTTTCCGTCGATCTGGGCGAGGTCGGTGACGGCGGTGCCGGAGAGCCAGCGCTCGGGCATGGCGATCTTCTCGAAGTCGCTCGTCCTCAGCCGCTCGTAGGGCTTGACGTCCTGCTTGACCCGGTACGCGGTGGTCTCCGGCCCGACCTTGGCGTTCACGTCGCTGATGACCGCGAGGACGCCGGCGAAGGCGCCGAGGGCGCAGAGGACGGAGAGCAGCAGCAGGATGACGCCGCGGCGCTGGCGGGAGTTCATGGCCGGTCTTCCTGGGTCGGGGGCTGGGGCGGGTTCATCGGGTCGTCATCGGGTCGTCGGCGGGCGCCGGCGGGTCCTCCGCGAGCGCCGGCGGGTGTCGGCGGGTCGTCGGCGGGCTTCGGCGGGCGTCATCGGGGTGGTCCGGCCTGGGCCGGGAGGGCGGCGGCGAGCGGGGCTGCGCAGAAGCCGCAGCGGTCGCCGATGAGTTCCATGCCGCACCAGTGGCAGGTCTCGCGGCGTACCGAGGCGACGAGCTGGTGGAGGACGGGAAGGTCGGGGAGGTACGCGGCGAACTCGACGAGTTTGGGGGTGCCCCACCAGGCGGGGGATCCGGCGGGCAGGGCGGTCTCCTCGACGGGGCCCGCGACGGACCAGCGGGGGGCGAGGTCGGTGGAGGGCCATTCGGTGGCGAGCTGGCCGCGGGCGATCAGCAGGCGGGTGGTGAACTCGGGTCCGGTGAAGGCGGACTCGTCGGCGCCGACGCGGACGATCCGGGGGGTGGGTCCGGCGAGGACGGCGAAGTGGGCGCCGGGGAGCCAGCCCTTGAGGTGGGAGCCGAGGGTGACGGGGACGCGGTCGAGGCGGGAGACGGAGCCGAGGACGGCGCCGGCGTAGATGTAGTGGGCGAGGAGCCGGGCGGCGGAGGCGAGGACGCCGGGGCTGAAGTCGCAGGCGGAGAGCTGGCGGAGCTGGCGGACGAGGACGGCGGTGCCGAGCGGCGGGAGGTCGGTCCTGACCAGGGCGATCCGGTCGCTCTCCAGGAGGCCGCGGACGGTGTGGAGGCGGTGGGCGACGGCGGGCGGCGCGGCGGCGGGGCAGACGACGAGGACGTGCCCGAAGCGGTCGACGAGGCGGCGGAGTTCGGTGACGGAGTCGTCGAGGCCGCGGGCCGCGGGGTCGGCGAGCACGGCGGCGTTGGGGGTTCCGGGGTCGGTGGGCGGCAGCACGAGGTCGGCGCCCGTGACCGCGATCGCTGTCGGCACGTGGTGGTCCCCCCGCCTTCCCGTCCCCCTCCGGCTTTCCCGGCCCGGCCGGCCTCCCGGCCTCCGGGCCCCGGGGGCCGTACATCACGACTGTTCTGCACCTTATCCACGCGGACCGTGGTTCTGAACACACAATCCGTCAACTCCCGCCCCCTTTCCTGTCACCGGAGTGCGGGACTCCGGTCGAGGGCGGTCTGTGTCAGAGGTCTTGACAACCCAATTGGTCTGGACCAACTTGGTGCGACGACGGTGGTGGCCACCTCCCGAACCCCCTGACCTGACGCAGTTCCCCCCGTACGACGACGTACGGCACCTCCAGCTCCCGACTCCCCCACCGGAGGATGCACGTGGACCGCACCACCACCCGCCCGGCCGCGCGTCGCTGGCTCGGCGGAGCGCTCGCGCTCGCCGTCGGATCCGGGCTCGCCCTGGTCGGCGGCACCGGCACGGCGCTCGCCGCGGACGTGAACAACGCCCGGAACGCCGGCTTCGAGAACGGCCTGGCCAACTGGGCCTGCTCGGCCGGCAGCGGCACCGCCGTCGCCACCCCGGCCCGCACCGGCGCCGGCGCCCTCAAGGCGAGCCCCGCCGGTCTCGACAACGCCAAGTGCGTGCAGACCGTGACCGTGAAGCCCAACTCCACCTACACGCTGAGCGCCTGGGTGCAGGGCGGCTACGCCTACCTCGGCGCGAGCGGCACCGGGACCGGCACCGGCACCGTCTCCACCTGGACGCCGGACTCCCCGTCCTGGAAGCAGCTGACCACCACCTTCACCACCGGCGCCTCGACGACCTCGGTCGAGATCTTCACCCACGGGTGGTACGGCACCGCCGCCTACTTCGTGGACGACGTGAGCGTCTTCGGGCCCGACGGGGGCGGCGGCCAGGACCCCGACCCGGTCGTCCCGACCACCCCGGCCGGGCTCGCCGCGGGCACCCCCACGACCAGCTCGGTCCCGCTGAGCTGGAACGCGGTCTCCGGCGCCACGAGCTACAAGGTCTACCGGGACGGCACGCTGGCCGCCACCGTGACCGGCAACTCCACCACGGTGACCGGCCTGTCCGCCGACACCGCGTACTCCTTCCAGGTCGCGGCCGCCAACGCGGCGGGCGAGTCCGCCAAGTCCGCGGCCGTCAGCGCCCGTACGGCGAAGACCGGCGGTGGCGGCGGCGACAACCCGGCCGTCCCGAAGCACGCGGTCACCGGCTACTGGCAGAACTTCGACAACGGCGCGACCAAGCAGAAGCTGCGCGACGTCCAGGCCGCGTACGACATCATCGCGGTCTCCTTCGCGGACTCGACGGCCACGCCCGGCCAGATCGTCTTCAACCTCGACCCGGCCGTCGGCTACACCTCGGTCGCCGACTTCAAGGCCGACATCGCGGCCAAGAAGGCGGCCGGCAAGTCGGTGATCATCTCGGTCGGCGGCGAGAAGGGCAACGTCACGATCAACAGTGACGCCAGCGCCACAGCCTTCGCGAACAGCGCCTACGCGCTCTTCCAGGAGTACGGCTTCAACGGGGTCGACATCGACCTGGAGCACGGCATCAACTCCACGTACCTGACCAAGGCGCTGCGCCAGCTGTCCGCCCTGGCCGGTCCGAAGATGGTCCTGACGATGGCGCCGCAGACCATCGACATGCAGAACACGGGCACCGAGTACTTCAAGCTCGCGCTCGCCGTGAAGGACATCCTCACGGTCGTCAACACCCAGTACTACAACAGCGGTTCGATGCTGGGCTGTGACGGCAAGGTGTACAGCCAGGGCTCGGTGGACTTCCTCACCGCGCTCGCCTGCATCCAGATCCAGGGCGGTCTCGACCCGTCCCAGGTCGGTCTGGGCGTCCCCGCCTCCACCCGGGGCGCGGGCAGCGGCTACGTCGCCCCGTCGGTCGTGAACAACGCGCTCGACTGCCTGACGAAGCTGACCGGCTGCGGCGCCTTCAAGCCCGCCCAGGCGTGGCCGACCCTGCGGGGCGCGATGACCTGGTCGACCAACTGGGACGCGACGGCCGGGAACGCCTGGTCGAACGCGGTCGGCCCGCACGTCCACGGCCTTCCGTAACCCCGAGCGGATCCCCCCACGGGACCCCGGTCCCGACGGATCCCCCCACGGGCCCGTAACCCTGACGGACCCTTCCCGCGAGGCGTCGCCGGTCTTCCGGCGGCGCCTCGCCGCGTCTCCGGGGCGCGTCGCCTACCGTGACCGCACACGGCCGATCATGGCCGAACTCCCCACCTTGACCCGTCCATGACATGGCCCCACCATGTGCCCCGGACACCCGCACCTGTTGTCGCACTCCCCCACACTCCCCACCCAGGAGACACCATGCGACGTCCCCGACGCGGCAGAAGGTCCGCCACCCTCGCGGCCCTCGTGGCGCTCGCCCTCGCGGCGCCCCTCTCCGCCCTCACCTCACCCGCCGGCGCCGACGCGCCGACCGCCACCCGGGGCGGCGAGGAGGTGATCCGGCAGTACGAGATCGCCGGGCCCTCCACTCCCGCCGCCCGCACCGCGCTCGCCGCCACCGGCGTCTCGATCGACGAGGTCGACGCCCGTTCGGTCGTGGTCAGCGCCGACGGCCCGCAGCTGGAGCGGCTCAAGGCCCTCGGCTACAAGGCGGTCGCCCTCCCGGCCCCGCCGGACCGGGGCGAGCCCGCCCGGTCCTCCCTCGGCCCGCTCGACTTCCCGTCCGCCGACGCCAGGTACCACAACTACGCCGAGATGACGGCGGAGATCGACCAGCGGCTCGCCGCCTACCCGTCGATCATGAGCAAGCGGGTCATCGGCAAGAGCTACCAGGGCCGCGACATCGTCGCCATCAAGATCAGCGACAACGTGGCCGTGGACGAGAACGAGCCGGAGGTCCTCTTCACCCACCACCAGCACGCCCGTGAGCACCTCACCGTCGAGATGGCGCTCTACCTGCTGCGCGAGCTGGGCGCGGGATACGGCTCCGACTCCCGGGTCACCAACGCCGTGAACGGGCGCGAGATCTGGATCGTGCCGGACCTCAACCCGGACGGCGGCGAGTACGACATCGCCACCGGCTCCTACCGCAGCTGGCGCAAGAACCGGCAGCCCAACTCCGGCTCCTCGGCCATCGGCACCGACATGAACCGGAACTGGGACTACAAGTGGGGCTGCTGCGGCGGCTCCTCCGGCTCCAAGAGCTCCGACACCTACCGGGGCGCCGCCCCCGAGTCCGCCCCCGAGGTGAAGGTCGTCGCCGACTTCGTCCGCTCCCGGGTCGTGGGCGGCAAGCAGCAGATCAAGGCCGGCGTCGACTTCCACACGTACAGCGAGCTGGTGCTGTGGCCGTTCGGCTGGACGTACGCGGACACCGCGCCGGGCATGACCCAGGACGACCGCAACGCCTTCGCCGCGGTCGGCCGGAGCATGGCGGCGACCAACGGCTACACCGCCGAGCAGTCGAGCGACCTCTACATCACGGACGGGTCGATCGACGACTACCTCTGGGGTGCGCACAAGATCTTCGGGTACACCTTCGAGATGTATCCGGCCTCGTCCGGGGGCGGCGGCTTCTACCCGCCGGACGAGGTGATCGAGCGCGAGACCAGCCGCAACCGGGACGCGGTGCTCCAGCTCCTGGAGAACGCGGACTGCATGTACCGGTCGATCGGCAAGCAGGCGCAGTACTGCACGAGCTGAGCGGGCGCCGGAGCGCCGGGGGTCAGGCCGTCTCGTCGAAGTAGGCGTCCAGCACCTCGTCCAGCTCCGACTCCCAGGTGACGATCCGCCCCCTGTCCGGCGCCACGATCTCGATCGGGTACCAGCGCCGGTCAGGGGTGTGCACGGTGACGGTGAACCGCTTGCCGAAGCGTCCCTTCTCGCTCTCGACGGCGGCGAGTTCGTCCCAGCGGAACTCGCACGCCTCCTCGTCGTAGCTCAGCCGCACGCCCTCGGCGTCGGCGACGATCCGCCCGCGCCGGTCGGCGGCCTCGAAGGAGGGACCGCCGCCCGCCGCGGGCCGCGGGTCGGCGCCCTCGGCCTCGGGAACCGCGTCCTTCACCTCGGACACGGCCTCGGGCGCGGCCTCGGGCACCGCGTCCTTGACCTCGGAAACGACCTCGGGCACGGCGTCCTTGAAGGGGCTCGCCGCTCCCGTGAGGCCGGGGATGAAGCCCGGGTCGGCCGAAGCGGCGCGCAGGGGCTGCTGTATGGGTCCGTTGCTCTGCTCCACGGCGGCAGTATGGCCGACGCCCCTGTGAGCGGGGCAAGCGGGATCAGCCGAGGACGGCGAGCGCGTCGATCTCGATGAGCAGTCCCTCGGGCAGGCCGACGTAGACCGTGGTGCGGGCGGCCGGCGGTGCCTGGAGCTTCTGCTCCTCGAAGTACTGGTTGTAGAGCGCGTTCATCTCGGCGAAGTGGTCCACGTCCGTGAGGTAGACGCGCATCATCATCACGTCGTCCCAGCTCGCGCCGCCCTCCTCCAGGATCGCCTTGACGTTGGCGAAGGTCTGGAGGGTCTGCTCGCGCAGGGTCGGGCCGGCCGGCGTCGGCGGCTGCCCCTCGACGGCCGGCAGGAAGCCGACCTGGCCGGCGACCTGGAGGATGTTGCCCTTGCGGACGCCGTGCGAGAACTTCGCGGGCGGGGTGGTGTGGGTGGCCGGGGTGATCGCGATCTTCTCGGTCGTCGCGCTCTGCTCGGTCGTACGGTCGCTCATGCGGGGTTTTCCTCGGTTTCCTTCGGTGGGGTCGTGCCGGAGTAGTCGCGGCTGATCGCCTCGGCCGTGCGGCGCACCAGCGGGAGCAGGGCGAGCAGTTCCTCGGCGGTGACGACGACGTTGGGCGCCGAGACCGACATGGCCGCGACGACCCGTCCGTCGGCGCCGCGGATCGGGGCGGCGACGCAGTTGATGGACTCCTCGTGGCCGCCGAGGTCGGTGGCCCAGCCCTGTTCGCGCACGGTCGCGAGCTCCTGGAGGAAGGCGGCGGCGTCGGGGGTCGAACGGGGCGTGTAGCGGGGGTAGTCGAGCTTGGCGGCCAGCGCGCGCCGCTCGGGCTCGGGCAGGTCGCCGAGGAGCAGCTTGGCGACGGCGGCGACGGTGATCGCGACGGGCTTGCCGATCCGCGAGTACATGCGGACGGGGTAGCGGCTCTCGACCTTGTCGATGTAGAGGACCTCGCCGTCCTCGTGGACGGCGAGGTGGACGGTGTGGCCGGTGCGCTCGTTGAGGGCGGCGAGGTGGGGGTGGGCGATCTCGCGGACGTCGAGGTTCTCGACGGCCTCCTGGGCGAGGGCGAAGAGACGGGCGCCGAGGCGGTAGCGCTGGTCCTCCTGGCGGTAGACGAGGCCGTGCTCGTGGAGGGTGCGCAGGAGCCGCAGGGCGGTGGACTTGTGCACGCCGAGGCGGTCGGCGACCTGGCCCAGGTCGGCGGGGCCCTGCGCGAGCAGCGGCAGGATGCTGAGCGCGCGGTCGACGGTCTGGCTCATCCGGTACGTACCTCCTCGTCGGCCTCCGTGCCGGCGGACGTCCACCCGGGGCCGAGGTGCAGTCTCCCCCAGGCCTGCTCGTCGAGTGCGGCGAGGCGGTCGGCGTGGGCGCGCCGGGGTGGGGCGGCGAGGTCGCCGGGGGCGGTGAGGGCGGCGGCGGCCGCGAGGTGGCCGTGGCGGAGTCGGGCGCGGGCGCCGAGGCCGCGGAGGGCGGCGGAGAGGTAGCCGGCGGCGAAGCCGTCCCCGGCGCCGACGGAGGCGAGGACGTCGACGCGGGGCGCCGGGACGGTGGTGACGTCGTCCTCCGGCGCCTGCCCGCCGGTGCCCCGGGGGCGTTCGAAGGCGACGGCGGGGCCCTCGCCGCCCTTGACGACCAGGACGGCCGGCTCGGGCAGGAGGGCGCGGACGGCGGCGGGGTCCGCGGTGCCCCAGAGCCGGTCGGCCTCGTCGGCGCCGACGAGGACGAGGTCGGCGCGGGCGGCGAGGCGCCGCAGCACGTCGGGGGCGGCTCCGTCGCGCCAGAGCGTGGGCCGGTGGTTGACGTCGAAGGAGACCAGCGGGCGGCCGGGGCGGGGCTCGGTCAGCTCGTGCAGCAGCGTCCGGCAGCCGGGCGAGAGCGCGGCGGTGATGCCGGTGAGGTGGAGGATCCGGCCGTCGGCGACGGTGTCGTACGGGACGGAGACGGGGTCCATCGCGGAGGCGGCGGAGCCGGCCCGGTAGTAGACGACCTCGTGGGCGTCGGTGGCGCGGTCGGCGTCGGTGCGGAAGTAGACGCCGGTGGGCCGGTGCGGGTCGCGGCGGACGGCGCTGACGTCGACTCCGTACGCTGCGATGGTGTCGACCAGATGGTCGCCGAAGCCGTCCGTGCCGACCCGGCCGACCCAGCGGGCGCGGTGGCCGGCGGCGGCGAGGGCGCAGGCGACGTTGGACTCGGCGCCGCCGATGGCGCGGGTGAAGGCGGGGACGTCGGCGAGGCGGCCCGGCCGGGAGGGCAGGAAGGTCACCATGGACTCGCCGACGCAGACGACCTCGGGGGGTGGTCCGGCCACGGTCACGCTCCTGCGGGTCTACGGGTCTACGGGTCTACGGGTCTGCGGTCTGTCGGGAGGCCGGTCCATTGACCTTGCCTCGGCCCGGATGTTAGACAGCCATGAGCGAAATACGCAATGGGCGTTGCACATCATGCAACGCCCTGGAGGAGGGATCATGCCGACCGACCTGTCGGACGAGCGCGTCGACCACCGCTTCAAGGGCCTGCCGCCGGACGCGGACGGCCTGACCGTCGGCGAGCTGGCCGCCCAGCGCCGCTCCCTCTTCACCGGTGGCTTCACCACCCCGGTCCTCGCGCTCTCCGCCGAGTCCGTCGAGCACAATCTGCGCGCCCTGGAGGAGTACGCCGAGCGGCACGGCCTCGCCTTCGCCCCGCACGGCAAGACCTCGATGGCGCCGGTCCTCTTCCGCCGCCAGATCGAGCACGGCGCCTGGGGCATCACGGCCGCCGTCCCGCACCAGGTCCGGGTCTACCGCGCCCACGGCGTCGACCGGATCTTCCTGGCCAACGAGCTCGTCGACCCGGTGGCGCTGCGCTGGCTCTCCGCCGAGCTGGACGCGCACCCGGACTTCCGGCTCGTCTGCTATGCCGACTCGGTGCGCGGGGTCGAGCTGATGGACGAGGCGCTGCGCGCGGCGGGGGCCCGGCGCCCGCTGGACGTGGTGGTGGAGCTGGGCGCGGGCGAGGGGGCCCGGACCGGCGCCCGTACCGAGGCGGAGTGCACGGCGGTCGCCGACGCGATCGCCGCGACCACCACCCTCCGGCTGGTCGGCGTCGCCGGGTACGAGGCCGAGGTGCCGGGCGCCGACGGCGACACGGTCCGCGGCTGGCTGCGCCGGCTGACCGGGCTCGCCGCCGCCTTCGACAAGGACGGCAGGTTCGCCGCGGAGCTGGACGAGATCGTGGTGAGCGCGGGTGGCAGCGCGTGGTTCGACGCGGTCGCGGACGTCTTCGCGGAGATCCCCGCGCTCTCCCGCCCCGTCCTGAAGCTGCTGCGCTCGGGCGCGTACGTCTCGCACGACGACGGCCAGTACCGGGAGAAGACGCCGTTCAACCGGATCCCCGAGGAGGGCGCCCTCCAGCCGGCCTTCCGCCTCTGGTCGCAGGTGGTGTCGCGGCCGTCCGCCGGGCAGGCCTTCACCAACGCGGGCAAGCGGGACGCGGCGTACGACCTCCACCTGCCGGAGGCGCAGGTGGTGCGGGACGCCCGGACCGGTGAGATCCGCCCGGCCGACGGGGTGAGCGTGACCGGCCTCTCCGACCAGCACGCCTGGCTGCGCACCGAGGAGGGCGCGGACGTGGAGGTCGGCGACTGGGTGGGGATGGGCCTGTCGCACCCGTGCACCTCCTTCGACAAGTGGCTGCTGATCCCGCTGGTCGAGGCGGACGGCACGGTCGTCGACTACGTCCGCACCTTCTTCTGACGGGGCCGGGATGACACAGCGCTTCCTTCCGACAGGGGACAGAGGATGATGGATCTCGTCTTCCGGGACGCCGAGGTCGTCGACGGCTCCGGCGCCCCCTCCTACCGGGCCGACGTGGCCCTGGCCGGGGGCCGGATCGTGTCGATCGTGAAGGAGGCCGCGGCGGCGGGCTGCCAGCGGCCCACCGCCCGCCGCTCCGTGGACGCGGAGGGCCTGGTCCTCTCGCCCGGCTTCGTCGACATGCACGCCCACAGCGACCTCGCGCTGCTCCGCGACCCGGACCACAGCGCGAAGGCCGCGCAGGGCGTGACCCTCGAAGTCCTGGGCCAGGACGGCCTGTCGTACGCGCCGGTGGACGACCGCACCCGGGAGGAGGTCCGGCGGGCGATCGCCGGCTGGAACGGCGGCGGCCCCGGCGACACGCGCCTCGACCTGGACTGGCGGACGGTCGGCGAGTACCTCGACCGGCTCGACGGCGCCCACGGCGGCGAGGGCATCGCGGTGAACGCCGCCTATCTCGTCCCCCAGGGCACCGTCCGGATGTACGCGATGGGCTGGGACGACCGGCCCGCGACCCCCGCCGAGCTGGACCGGATGCGCCGGCTGGTCGCCGAGGGCCTGGAGCAGGGCGCGGTCGGCATGTCCTCCGGCCTGACGTACACCCCCGGGATGTACGCCCCCGACGCCGAGCTGACCGAGCTGTGCAGGGTGGTCGCGGAGCACGGCGGCTACTACTGCCCGCACCACCGCAGCTACGGGGCGGGGGCGCTGCGCGCGTACGAGGAGATGATCGCGCTCACCCGGGAGGCGGGCTGCGCGCTCCACCTCGCCCACGCCACCATGAACTTCGGGGAGAACGAGGGCCGGGCGCCGGAGCTGCTGGCCCTCCTCGACCGGGCGCTGGACGCGGGCGGCGACATCAGCCTCGACACGTACCCCTACACCCCCGGGTGTACGACCCTGCTCGCCCTGCTGCCGTCGTGGGCGCAGGAGGGCGGCCCGGAGGCGGTCCTCGGGCGGCTCGCGGACGGGACGGCGGCGGAGCGGATCTGGCACGACCTGGAGGTGACCGGCTCGGACGGCTGCCACGGGGTGCCCGTCGACTGGTCCACGATCGAGATCTCGGGGACCTCCGACCCGTCCCTCGGGGACTGGGCGGGACGGCGCCTCACCTCCTGGGCCGAGGCGCGCGGGCTGCTCCTGGCCGACCGTCTCGGCTCGACGATCCTCCAGCACGTCGGCCACGAGGAGAACGTCCGGGCGATCATGCGTCACCGGGTGCACACGGGCGGCTCGGACGGCATCCTCCAGGGCGCCAAGCCGCACCCGCGCGCCTACGGCACCTTCCCGGAGTACCTGGGCCGCTATGTGCGCGAGGAGGGCGTGCTCTCCCTGGAGGAGTGCGTGGCCCATCTGACCTCGCGCCCGGCGGCCCGGCTGCGCCTCCCCGACCGGGGGCTCGTGCGGGAGGGGTACGTGGCGGACCTGGTGCTCTTCGATCCGGCGACGGTCGCGGCGGGAGCCACGTACGACGCCCCGCGCACCCTGCCCACCGGCATCCCGCACGTGCTCGTCGGCGGGCGATTCGTGATCGAGGACGGGCGCCGCACGGACGTCCTGGCGGGGCGGGCGATCCGGCGGACGCCGGTCTAGCGGTCGCCGCTCGCCGGCCGGGCCGTCGTCGGGAGCGGGGCCGGCGGGGCGGCGGCCGGCCACCGCTCCCGGCGGAGCCAGAGGAGGCCGAGCGCGAGGACGAGTCCGGCGGCGACGAAGCCGTACCAGGGGGTGTGGCCGGCGGGCTGGGTCTCGTAGACGAGCGCCGCCGAGAACACGGCGAGCACCTGTCCGGCCCGGCTGTGCCAGGCGACGGCCGCGACGACGGCCGTGCCCCACAGCAGGTACCAGGGCTGCACCATCGGCGAGAGCGCGACCAGCGCGACGAGCCCGTACCCGAGCCCGAGGACGGGGTCGATCCGTCCCCGGTACGCGCGCAGGGCCAGGACCGCGATGATCACCACGGCGGCGAGCAGCCCCAGCTGCTGCACCACGCCCTTGACCGGCTCGGGGTCGTCCGAGACGAGCGTGCCGAGCGCGAGGCCGAGGTCGCTGGTGAGCGAGAGCGGGGTGTGGATGGCCCCGGCGACGGACTGCGTCCCCAGCCAGCCGAAGCCGGTGCCGGAGAGCAGGCTCGCGCCGGCGGCCACCGCTCCGGCGACGGCCGGGGGCAGCAGCCCCTTCAGGAGGGGGCCCCGCCGGGCGACGATCACCGCGATGAAGAGGAGCGCGACGGCCGCGGGCGACTTCACCATCACGGCGCAGCCGACGAGCACGCTGCCGAGGACCCAGCGCCCGCGCACGGCGAGCAGCACGCCGGCGAGCATGAGCCCGATCATGAGCCCGTCGTTGTGCACGCCGCCGACGACGTGGACGAGGAGCAGCGGGTTGAGCGCGGCGAGCCAGAGGGCCCCGTCGCCGCGCCCGAACCCCCGGACGGCCCAGACGATCAGGGCGAGCGCGCCGACGGCGACCAGCCGGAACAGCAGGACGGCGGGGACGACGGCTCCGCCGGTCAGCCTGACGACCGCCTCGGCGAGGAGGAGGAAGGCGGGGCCGTACGGGGCGGGGGTGTCGGTCCAGTTCCCGCCGACGCTCGCGGCCGCGTCGGCGCCGAGCTGATCGGGGCCGAGCACGGACGGCCCGGCGCCGTAGACGTCGTACCCCTCCAGGATCATGGCGCCCTGCGCGACGTAGCTGTACACGTCGGCGCTGTGCAGCGGCGGTGCGAGGAGCAGGGGCGCGGCCCAGGCGGTGAGCGTGCCGAGCGCGCCGCCGGCCGCCCCGCGGGCGAGCAGCACGCCGTACCGCCACCAGGCGGCGACGAGCAGGGTCAGCCCGAGGGCCGCCAGGACGGCTCCGGCGGTCTCGACGCCGCTCGCCCGGGGCGACCACAGCGGGCCTCCGCCGATCACGGGCAGCGCGCCCGCGCCGTACCCGCCCACGGCCACGGCGAGCGACCCCGCCGCGCCCAGCCACCGGCACCCGGAAGCACTCACCACCCACATGACCAGCCAACCTACCCCGCCTGCCCCGGCCCCCCGCCCCCGCGGTCCGGCTCCACCGACGCCACCGCCGCGGCGGCGGGCGGCCGTCGCGCCCCCGCGCCACCCCCGACGTGGCCCATAACACGCCGCACTCGCCCCGCCCCCGCCGTAAGCTCTCGTCATGCAGGTGATCCAGTCCACGAAGCTCGCCAACGTCTGTTACGAAATCCGCGGCCCGGTGCTCGAAGAGGCGATGCGGCTCGAAGCCGCGGGTCATCGCATCCTCAAGCTCAACACCGGCAACCCGGCCGCCTTCGGCTTCGAGTGCCCGCCCGCGATCCTGGAGGACGTCCTCCGCAACCTCTCCGAGGCGCACGGGTACGGCGACGCGAAGGGTCTCCTCGCGGCCCGGCGCGCGGTGATGAGCCACTACGAGACCAAGGGCATCCACCTCTCCGTCGAGGACATCTACCTCGGCAACGGCGTCTCCGAGCTCATCCAGATGTCGATGCAGGCGCTGCTCGACGACGGCGACGAGGTCCTCGTCCCGGCCCCGGACTACCCGCTGTGGACCGCCTCGGTCTCCCTCGCGGGCGGCACCGCCGTGCACTACCGCTGCGACGAGCAGTCGGACTGGATGCCGGACCTCGCCGACATCGAGCGGAAGATCACCGACCGCACCAAGGCGATCGTGATCATCAACCCGAACAACCCGACGGGCGCCGTCTACGACGACGAGATGCTCCGCTCGCTCACCGAGATCGCCCGCCGCCACGGCCTGGTCGTCTGCTCGGACGAGATCTACGACAAGATCCTCTACGACGGGGCGACCCACACCCCGACCGCCGCGATCGCCCCCGATCTGCTCTGCCTCACCTTCAACGGCATGAGCAAGAACTACCGGGTGGCCGGTTTCCGCTCCGGCTGGCTCGCGGTCTGCGGCCCGAAGCACCACGCGTCCTCGTACATCGAGGGGCTGACGATCCTCGCCAACATGCGTCTCTGCGCGAACATGCCGGCCCAGCACGCGGTGGCCGCCGCGCTCCAGGGGCGGCAGTCGATCGAGGACCTGGTCCTGCCGGGCGGCCGGCTCCTGGAGCAGCGGAACACGGCGTACGAGCTGCTGACCTCGATCCCGGGCGTGACCTGTGTGAAGCCGAAGGGCGCGCTGTACCTCTTCCCGCGCCTCGACCCGAACGTCTACAAGGTCAAGGACGACCGGCAGATGGTGCTCGACCTGCTGCGGGCCGAGAAGATCATGGTGGTGCACGGGACGGGCTTCAACTGGCACGAGCCGGACCACTTCCGGATCGTGACGCTGCCGTCGGTGGCGGACCTCACGGACGCGGTGACCCGGATCGGCCGCTTCCTGGACGGCTACAGCCAGCCCTGAGCCGTCTCTCCGGACGGCCCCCGCGGTCTTGACCCACCCTTGAACCGGACTGGAATCAACTTTAGACGGAATCTAAGCTAGGCTGGTCTCCGAGCAGTCAGGAGGCCGTCCCCATGTACGAACCGATCCGCGCCAAGTCGGTCCACACGACGGCCGGCGACCCCGGCGCGTACCCGCACCGCTCCCGCGAGGAGGAGCTGGACATCCAGCTCGCCGGCCACCTCTCCGCCCTGCTCGCCGTGACCGACGAGCTCGGCGACGACGAGGGCGGCGAGCTGATCGCCCGTGAGGTGGCCCGCCTCCGCGGCGCCCCGCCCGCCCGCCACGCCGGACTGAGCGGCGCCTCCCCCGAGGCCCTCCACCGCAAGGCGCACGCGCTCGCGGGCCGCGCGCTGGTCGTCGCCGCCTCCCGCGCGGACACCGCCGCCGCGATCCTCGCGGCGGAGCGGATGGACGCGCACACCGCGGCACTGACCGGGGACCCCCTGGTCACCGCCCCCTAGACGGCCCCGGGCCGCGCGGCACGAACCGCGCGGCCCGGGCGCCCTCCACCCCGGCGCCACCGGCCCGTTCCGGCGGGTCCTCCTCCGGTTCCCTACCGGGATCGGTCCTTCACCGCCCGTCCACCCAACTCCCCCTGGAATGTGGGTTTCCGCGAGCACTCTGCCCGCGTGAGACGCATTCTGGGAATCGTCCTGGCCGTCCTGCTCCTCGGCGGCGTGGCCGTCGTCCTCGTGACGGGCGGCGATCAGGACAAGGGCACGGCAACGAAGACCGTGCGAGGAGTCATCGGATCGGAGAAGAGCGAGTTCTTCGCCGATCCCGACGTCGTGAAGGCCCTGCAAGCCAAGGGCCTCACCGTGCGGACCGAGACCTCGGGGTCCTGGGACATGGAGCAACTCCCCCTGAAGGGGTACGACTTCGCGTTCCCGTCCTCGAAGGGACCGGCCGACGAACTGCGCGCCGAGGCCCCCGACAAGGCCGTCGCCGCACCCCTGCGCCCCTTCTACTCGCCGCTGGTGGTGGTCGCGCACAGCAACGCCGCCCGGGTCCTCGCCGGCAACGGCCTGGCCGTCCTCGGCACCCGAGGAACCAGCGGCATCCTGAAGATGGACGCCTATCTGGCCGCCGTCCGCGCCGACCGAGGCTGGCAGCAGCTCAAGGGCGCCGACAAGCACGCCGAGCTGAGCGGCACCCTCTTCATCACCTCCACCGACCCGGTGGCCTCCAACTCCGGCGCGCTCTACCTCGCCGCCGCGAGCTACGTCGCCGACGGCGGACGGGTCGCCGACGGCAAGGAGGCCGTCGGCCGCACCGCCCCGCTGCTGCGCAAGCTGACCCAGGTGCAGGGCGCCCAGCAGACCAGCTCCGACGCCCCCTTCCGGGACTTCGTGAGCGGCGTCGGCAACCCGCTGGTGCTCGTGTACGAGTCGCAGGTCGCCGCCCAGCTCATCGCCGGCCGGCCGATGGGCGACCTCGTCGTGCTCTACCCGGACACCACGGTCAACAGCGACCACACCCTCGTCCCCCTCAGCGAGGGCGGCAAGGAGCTGGGCCGGCTGCTCTCCGAGGACCCCGAGCTGCGCCGCCTCGCCGTCCGGCACGGCTTCCGGCCGCAGGGCGCCTCACCCGAGTTCACCGAGGCCACCGGCAAGCACGGCGAATACCTGAACCAGACACTGACCGGGGTCCGCCAGGCGCCCGTGCCCACCGGCGCGGTGCTGCGCGACATGGCGCGGCGGGCCCGTGACCAGGGGGGCACCGCATGACCGAGCACACCGACCCGCGCTCCGGCGGGCAGCCCCGGAACCCGTACGCCGGGCCGCCGGAGAGCACCTTCGTCCTGACCCCGCCCGAGCACGACACCCCGCTCGTCCTCACCCCGCCCGCGCCGGCCCCCGCGGTCCGCGCGGAGCAGGCCGCCGGCCTGGTGCCGCTGGACGCCTCGGTGCGCGCGGAGATGTCCCGCCGCGCCGAGGAGTACGTCGGCTCGCTCGCCGGACTCGACCCGCGCTCCCCCGAGTTCGCCGGCCGCATCGGCGAGATCGCCGCGCTCGGCTCCGGCGAGATGCGGGCCGCCGCCCAGCAGTCCAACCGGATGCTGGACCGTACGGTCCGCTCCCTCGGCCAGGGCGGCGGCGACGCCTCGGCCCGCGTCGGCACCTCCCTGGTGGAGCTGCGCCGCACCGTCGAGGACCTCGACCCGCGCGAAGCCCCCGGCAGGGGCGCCCGGCGCCTCCTGGCGAAGCTGCCCGGCGGCAACAGGTTCCGCGACCACGTGGCCAGGTACGCCTCCTCGCAGGCCACCCTCCACCGGATCGTCGGCTCGCTCCGCGGCGGCCAGGACGAACTCCGCCGGGACAACGCCGCGTTGCAGACCGAACGGGCCAGGCTCTGGGAGACCATGGGCAAGCTCCAGGAATTCGCCGTCCTCACCGAGGCACTCGACGAGGCCGTGGAGCAGCGGATCGCCGGCACCGGCGACCCGGCGCAGGCCGACGCGCTCCGCGCCGACGTCCTCTTCCCCGTCCGCCAGAAGTACCAGGACCTGCTCACCCAGCTGGCCGTCTGCGCCCAGGGCTACCTGGCGATGGACGTGGTCCGGCGGAACAACGACGAGCTGATCAAGGGGGTGGACCGGGCCGCGACGACGACCCTGTCGGCGCTGCGGATCGCGGTCATGCTCGCCTCCGCCCTGGACAACCAGCGCAAGGTCACCGAGCAGGTCAGTGTGCTGCGCGCGACCACCGAGGACCTGATCAGGGGCAACGCCGAGATGCTGTCCACCCAGGCCGGCGAGATCCAGCGGATCGCCGCCGACCCCGCGGTCGGCGCCGAGACCCTGCGCACCGCCTTCCAGCAGATCTACCGCACGCTCGACGCCATCGACACCTACAAGGTCCGGGCGACCGAGGCGATGGCCGCGACGGTCTCCTCCCTCACGAGCGAACTCCAGGAGGCGAGCGCCCACTTGGACCGCAGCCGCCGTACGAGCGCGCTGGAAGGCGGTTCCCCCGCATGAGAACCCGCACGAGGCTGCTGGCCGCCCTGGCCCTCGGCCTGGCCCTCACCACCACGGGCGCGTCCTGCTCCTCCTCCGGTCCCCCGGAGAAGGGCGCCACCGCCGACCCGGCCGCGCCCGCCGCCCCCGGCACCCTGCGGGTCCTCGCCTCCTCCGAACTCGCCGACATGGCACCGGTCCTGGAGCAGGCCCGCGAGGCGACCGGCGTCACCGTCCGCGCCACGTACGCGGGCACCCTCGACGCCGTCGAGCAGATCGCCTCGGGCCGGGCCGGGAAGGAGTACGACGCCGTCTGGCTCTCCTCCAACGACTACCTCAGGCTCCGCCCCGACACCGCCGGCCGGATCACCAACGAGACGCCGGTGATGACCTCCCCGGTGGCGCTCGGCGTCCGCCCCGAGGCCGTCGCCCGGCTCGGCTGGGACCCGAAGAAGGTCACCTGGTCACAGCTCCACCAGGCGGTCGCCGCCGGGAAGCTGACGTACGGCATGACCGACCCGAAGCGTTCCAACTCCGGTTTCGCCGCACTGGTCTCGGTCGCCTCGGGGCTCTCCGGCGCCCAGTCCGCCCTCAGCGACGGGGACGTGCGGAAGGCGACGCCGAAGCTCCGCGAGTTCTTCACCGGCCAGAAGCTGACCTCCGGCTCCTCCGGCTGGCTCGCCACCGCCTACGACCGGCGCGAGGACGTCGACGCGCTCGTCAACTACGAGTCGGTGCTGCTCTCCCAGCCCGGCGCGCTCACCGTGATCCGCCCCTCCGACGGCGTGGTCACCGCCGACTACCCGCTCACCCTCCTCACCGCGGCCTCCGCCGGGGCGAAGGAGTCCGCCCAGCGGCTCACCACCTGGCTCCGCACCCCGGAGGCACAGCGCCGGATCACCGAGACGACCCTGCGCCGGCCGGTGGTCGCCGGGGTGGCCCCGTCACCGCGGCTCGACCGCGACCTGCGGCGCGAACTGCCCTTCCCGGGAAGCCGGTCCGTCGCGGACGGCCTGCTCGACGCGTACGACAACACGCTCCGCAGGCCCTCCCGCACGGTCTACGTCCTGGACACCTCCGGGTCGATGGGCGGCGAGCGGCTGACCCGGCTGAAGGAGGCGCTGGCCGAGCTGACCGGGGACTTCCGGGACCGCGAGGAGGTCACCCTGATGCCCTTCGGCAGCTCCGTGAAGACCGGGGAGGTGCGGACGTACACGGTGGATCCGGCGGACCCGGCGAAGGCGAGGGACGCGATCCGGGCCGATGCCGGGAAGCTGACCGCCTCCGGCGGCACCGCGATCTACTCCAGTCTCACGGAGGCGTACCGCAGCCTGGGCGCGGCCCCCCGCGACGCCTTCACCTCGGTCGTGCTCATGACCGACGGCGAGAACACCGACGGCGTGGGCGCCGGCGACTTCGACGCCTTCTTCGCCGCCCTCCCCGCGGAGCAGCGGCGGACCCCGGTCTTCCCGATCCTCTTCGGCGACTCCGACCGGGTGGAGCTGGAGCACATCGCGGACCTGACCGGCGGCAAGCTGTTCGAGTCGGCGGAGGGCTCCCTGAACGGCGCCTTCGAGGAGATCCGTGGCTACCAGTAACCCGGTGCTCCGCTACGCGGAGTCCCGCAAGAACCTCACCGGCTGCGTCTGCGGCCTGGCCGGTCTCGGCATCGGCCTCACCGGCGCGGCCGGCGGCCTGTGGCCGCTGGTGGTGCTCGGTCTGTACGGCGCGGGCGCGCTGATCGCCCCGCCGGAGCGGCCGGACGCCCCGGACTTCCCGAGCGCCGACGAGCAGCTGGAGTCGCTGCGCGCGGACCACACCACCCTGCGGGAGTACCTGGCGGAGGTGGAGCTGCCGGAGGCGGCGCGCGAGCGGCTCGACGAGCTGGACGCGCTCTTCGAGGCGCTGCTGGAACCGGGCTGGGTCAGTGACCCGGAGCATCTGCACGTGCTGGCGCGCGCGGTGCGGCAGGACGTGCCGGAGGCGGTCGACGCCTTCGTACGGACCCGCTGGTGGTCCCGGGTGAATCCGGGCTCCGAGCCGCCCGAGCGCCATCTGGAGCGGCAGTTGGCGGCGCTGCGCGAGGAGGCCGGCGTCATCGCCGCGGCCCTCCAGGAGGCGGAGGAGCTCCGCCAGCGGGCGCACACCCGCTACCTGGAGGACAGGGCCTAGGGAGATGCGCCGGCCCCGGAGCCTGAGGGGGCTCCGGGGCCGGATGCGTCGTGGTGAACCGTCGTGACCCCACTGGTCAGGGCGGAATGTCGGGGCAGCCCACCACGAGTCTCGATACTGCTACGGGATCAGCCCAGGCGCGCGACCAGCGCCTTGTACTCGTCCCACAGCTCCTTCGGGGTGTGCTCGCCGAAGGTCTCCAGGTGCGCGGGGACCAGGCCGGCCTCCTCGCGCCACACGTCCTTGTCGACGGTGAGCAGGAACTCCAGGTCCTCGTCGGCGAGGTCCAGGCCCTCGGTGTCGAGGGAGTCCTTGGTCGGCAGGACGCCGATGGGGGTCTCGACGCCCTCGGCCTTGCCGTCGAGGCGCTCGACGATCCACTTGAGGACGCGGCTGTTCTCGCCGAAGCCGGGCCAGACGAACTGGCCGGCGTCGTTCTTGCGGAACCAGTTGACGTAGTAGATCTTCGGCAGCTTGGCGGCGTCCGCGGAGGCGCCGACCTTGACCCAGTGGGCCATGTAGTCGCCCATGTTGTAGCCGCAGAAGGGCAGCATCGCGAAGGGGTCGCGGCGCAGCTCGCCGACCTTGCCCTCGGCGGCGGCGGTCTTCTCGGAGGCCACGTTGGCGCCGAGGAAGACGCCGTGGTTCCAGTCGAAGGACTCGGTGACCAGCGGCACGGCGGAGGCGCGGCGGCCGCCGAAGAGGATCGCGGAGATCGGGACGCCCTTGGGGTCCTCCCACTCGGGGGCGATCGTCGGGCACTGGGCGGCCGGGACGGTGAAGCGGGCGTTCGGGTGGGCGGCCGGGGTCGCGGACTCCGGCGTCCAGTCGTTGCCCTTCCAGTCCGTGAGGTGCTTGGGCTCGTCCTCGGTCATGCCCTCCCACCAGACGTCGCCGTCGTCGGTGAGCGCGACGTTGGTGAAGACGGAGTTGCCCCAGAGGGTCTTCATGGCGTTGGCGTTGGTGTGCTCGCCGGTGCCGGGGGCGACGCCGAAGAAGCCGGCCTCGGGGTTGATCGCGTAGAGGCGGCCGTCCTCGCCGAAGCGCATCCAGGCGATGTCGTCGCCGATGGTCTCGACCGTCCAGCCGGGGACGGTCGGCTCCAGCATGGCGAGGTTGGTCTTGCCGCAGGCCGACGGGAAGGCGGCGGCGACGTACTTCGCCTCACCCTGCGGCGGGGTGAGCTTGAGGATGAGCATGTGCTCGGCGAGCCAGCCCTCGTCACGGGCCATGACGGAGGCGATACGCAGGGCGTAGCACTTCTTGCCGAGGAGCGCGTTGCCGCCGTAGCCGGAGCCGTACGACCAGATCTCGCGGGTCTCCGGGAAGTGCGAGATGTACTTGGTGGAGTTGCACGGCCACGGCACGTCCTCCTGGCCCTCCGCGAGGGGGGCGCCGAGGGTGTGGACGGCCTTGACGAAGAAGCCGTCGGTGCCGAGCTCGTCGAGGACCGCCTGGCCCATGCGGGTCATGGTGCGCATGGAGACCGCGACGTAGGCGGAGTCGGTGATCTCGACGCCGATCGCGGAGAGCGGGGAGCCGACCGGGCCCATGCAGAAGGGGACCACGTACATGGTCCGGCCCTTCATCGAGCCGCGGAAGATGCCCTGGGAGCCCGCGAAGAGCTCCTTCATCTCGGCCGGGGCCTTCCAGTGGTTGGTCGGGCCCGCGTCCTGCTCCTTCTCGGAGCAGATGAAGGTCCGGTCCTCGACGCGCGCGACGTCGGTCGGGTCGGAGGCGGCGTAGTACGAGTTCGGGCGCTTCACCGGGTCGAGCTTCGTGAACGTTCCCTTGGCGACGAGCTCCTCGCAGAGGCGCTCGTACTCGGCCTCGGAGCCGTCGCACCAGACGATGCTGTCCGGCTGGGTGATCTCTGCGATCTCGTTCACCCAGGAGACGAGCTCCTGGTGCTGGGTGGGAAGGGGAGCCGCGTTGTCGCGCGCCACGATTGCTCCTTGTAGAGGGGTTTGTTCGCTGTATGCCCCGTGGGGGCTGCGACCCGGATGCGTCGTAGCTGCTCATCCGGTGCCGACCGCACTCATTTGATCATCCGCCGAGAACGCCCATATGTCCAGGGGGGTGCACACGTGAGCATCGCCACTCATATCGAGGACCTACGGGGCCGTAGGTACGATTCGGTGTCATGACTGCAGCCACGCCGGACGTCACCCCGGTCGATCCCGTTCCGACCGCCCTGGCCCCGTCGCTCCCGATCAAGCCACGGCTCAGAGGCTGGCTGCACGCGGGCATGTTCCCCGCCGTGATCGTCGCGGGCCTGGTCCTGGTCGCCCTCGCGGACTCCCCCCGCGCCCGCATCGCCTGCGGGATCTACGTCCTCACCGCCTGCCTGCTCTTCGGCATCAGCGCGCTGTACCACCGCGGCAACTGGGGCCCGCGCGGCGAGGCCGTCCTGCGCCGCCTCGACCACGCCAACATCTTCCTGATCATCGCGGGCACCTACACCCCGCTCACCCTGCTGCTGCTCCCGGACTCCACCGCGAAGCCGCTCATGTGGGCGGTCTGGGCCGCGGCGCTCGCCGGCATCGCCTTCCGCGTCTTCTGGGTCGGCGCCCCCCGCTGGCTCTACACCCCCTGCTACATCGCGATGGGCTGGGCCGCCGTCTTCTTCCTCCCCGACTTCATGCGGACCGGCGGCATCGCCGTCCTGGTCCTCGTCATCGTCGGCGGTCTGCTCTACAGCGCCGGCGGGATCATCTACGGCATGAAGCGCCCGAACCCGTCCCCGCGCTGGTTCGGCTTCCACGAGGTCTTCCACTCGCTCACCCTGGCCGCGTTCATCGTCCACTACGTCGGCATCTCGCTCGTCGCCTACCAGTCCTGAGCAGGCACAATGACCTCATGTCCAAGGGCCTGAGGGAACGGAAGAAGGAACGGACCCGCGCGGCGATCCGCCGGGCCGCGCGCCGCGTCGCCGCCACCCACGGCTGGGAGGCGGCCACCATCGAGCGCATCGCCGCCGAGGCGGAGGTCTCCCCCTCCACCGTCGTCCGCTACTTCCCCGTCCGCGAGGACATCGTCCTCACCGACGACCGCGACGACGAGCTGGAAGCCCTGCTGCGCGCCCGCCCCGCCGGCGAGGACCCGCTCGAATCGCTCCGCGCGGTCCTCACCGAGGCGATCGGCACCGCCCTGGAGGCCGACCCGGAGGAGATCCGGCTCCGCGCCCGGCTGATGGCCGGCACCCCCGCCGTCCGCGCCCGGCTCACCGAGACCACCGCCGAGACCGGCCGCCGGCTCGCCCGCGCCCTCGCCGACCGCACCGGACGCGCCCCCGACGACCTGGAGGTGCGCGTCTTCACCGCGGCCGTCCTCGGCGCGCTCCGCGAGGCCACCCTCTACTGGGCCGAGCGCGGCCTCACCGAGGATCTGATGGCGCTGCTGCACCGCACCGTCGACACCCTCAAGGCCGGGCCGGCGCTCCCAGCGCGCCCCTGACCACCTCGGCCGAGCGCGGATTGTCCGCGCACCCCCACACCCCGTGCGGGCAGTAGTCGGTCACCGTCTGGTAGACGGGCCGGTAGGCGGCGAACCAGTCGAGCATCCCCCGCACGTACGCCGGGTTGTCCCCGTTCCGGAAGAGCCCCCACTCGGGGTACGAGACGGGCTTGCCGTGCGCCCGGGCGAAGGCCACGTGGTGCGCGAGCCCGTACTCCTCGCTCACCTGCTCCTCGAAGGTGACCCCCGCGGGCTGGTCGTAGGCGTCCATCCCGATGATGTCGACGACGTCGTCCCCCGGGTAGCACTCCGGCCACGGCACCGCGTCCCGGCCCCGGCTCGGCGTGAAGTCGAAGCGGAAGCGCTGCCCCTCCACCCCGCGCAGCGCGCCGACCGCCGACCGCCAGTACGCCTTCCAGGCCGCCGGGTCGGGACCGCAGCGGTGCCCGTACGTGGTGCCGTTCATCTCCCAGCCGAGCACCAGGACCGCGTCCCCGAGGCCGTGCTCCACCAGCCGCTCGCCCAGCGTCCTGAAGTGCCCGTCGAAGTCCCCGGCCGCGCCGCGCCGCAACCCGGCGCGCACCTCGGCGTCGGTGAGTCCGGCCTCGTTGCGGTCCATCATCGGCACGTTGAGCACGAAGAGCCGCCCCGGCCGCTCGGCCTTCCAGCGTGCCCAGGGCGCGAAGAGCGCCGGATGCCCCTCGATGTTGGACCACCGGTCGCCCGGCAGATAGGTGTGCCCGACGCGCAGCTCGCCGCCGCCGAGCCACGCCTCCACACCGGAGATCCGCCGCACCCCGTCCTCGTCGGAGCCGGTGAAGAAGCCGGAGGGCACGTCCGGCAGCGGCACGGGATCGGGCGCGGTCCGGCCGCCGGTGTGCCGCTCGCCCGGCGCGAGCCGCTCGGGCACCAGCAGAAGCGCGAGAACGGCCGCGAGCAGCACCGGGAGTGCGGCCCGCGGCCACCTGGAGGACCGGGTCACGTCATCCGGTCCAGAAGTCCCACCAGCGGGTCAGGATCAGCATCCCGATGATCCCGATGTGCAGGACGGGCAGGGCGAAGGCGAAGTCGCCGAGGAAGCCGCGCACCGCGGCCGGGGCGGGCAGCACGCCGGTCCTGACGTTGTGCGCGGTGACGTACCAGAACATGGTGATGGTCGCCGTCCAGGCGAGGCAGCACCACAGGCAGAGCGCGTTGATCTCGTACAGCGACTGCTGCATCAGCCAGGTGCAGAAGCCGACGCCGAAGAGCATCCCGCCGTTCAGCCCGAGCCAGAACCAGCCCCGGTGCCGGGCGCCCCCGAGGAGCCCGGCACCGACGGCGACGACGACGCCGTAGGTGACGAGACCGAGCATCGGGTTGGGGAAGCCGAAGACCGCCGCCTGCTCGCTCTTCATGATGTTCCCGCAGGACACGACCGGGTTCAGGCTGCACCCCGGCTGGAAGCCCGGGTCCTCCAGGAGCTTGAACTTGTCGATCGTGATCACCCACGCGGCCAGGATCCCGGCCGCGCCGGTGACGATCAGCAGCCAGCCGAGCCCCCGGCTCGCGCCGACCGTCCCGTCCGCCCTCCGGCCGGCGTCCGCCGGGTCGTCCTCCCGCCACCGGCCGGGCGCGCCGTCCCGTACCCCGAGCGTCGTCATCGCGCCGCCCCTTCCGCTCAGCCCTGTACGCGCCGGACCGGCAGCAGGACGTGGGCGCAGTCCGCGAGCGTCTCCTCGTCGCCGACGAACGCGCGCAGCCGGTCCTCGTCCACCGGCTGCCCGGGGACGCCGTCGGCCCAGGGGCGCACCGAGCAGAGGAAGTAGACCTTGCCGGCCTCGCGGGCGGCGCTCTGCCACTCGTCGGGCACCGGGCACTGGACCTTCAGGAAGGGCAGGGTGAGCACGGCGGTGCCGGCCTCGACGAGCAGCGTTGCGCTGATCCCGGCGTCCTTCTCCAGGTCGAAGAGCCGGTCGCCGACGGAGAGGCCCATGGACTCCAGGGCCGTGCGCATCGCCTGCTGACCGGCGTCCGGCCCGTCGCGGCCGTCGCCGAGCGAATACGCCATGAGGAAAGGCGTGCCGGCGGAGTCTTCGGTGACTTCGCTGGACCACGGAATCACCGTGAGCGTACCCAGCGGAGAGACGCTGCGCGCCTCGGAAAGGACGTGGGGAGTGGTCATGGAAGGGGATGCTAGTGGGGCAACCACCCTTTCCCCGTACCGAATTCACTCATCCGGCCGACATTCGCCCGCTCGAACTCCCGGCCGCAACGAACACGGGTTTTCATCGTTGTGCCCCTGAGGCCCCTTGTCGACGCCAGGAGATCGCCGATGCCATTCCCGCGCCGTGTCGCCCTCCGGTCGCTGTTCGCGCTGGCCGTCACCGCCGTCACCGGCGGCGCCCTCGGCCGGATCGCCGCCCGCTCCCCGGAAGCCGGACCGTACCTCTTCGACGAGATGTACGCGGGCCGGCGGATCCGCGGCCTCACCGGTCCCGGGGGTGAACCGGTGGCGCTGGTGGACGGCCGGCCGCTGCATCTGATGCGGTGCGCCGACGGCGGCTGGGTGACCCCGCTCGACCACTACGCGTCCTGCCCGACCCCGGTCGCCGCCGTCCGCGCGGCGGTGGACGCCGCGGGGGCGGCTCCGCTCTCCCGGTACGCGGCGGGGCACGGCCTCCACTCCGACCCGACGGGAGGGAACCCGCGTGGTGTACACGCGTAAGAACCAGCGCGACCTGACGACGTCCGAACGCCGACGGTTCGTGGCCGCGGTGCTCGAGATGAAGCGCCGGGGCACGTACGACGAGTTCGTCCGCCTGCACATCGACCACTACACGGCCGACGGCGCGGGCCGGCTGCGGACCGCCCACATGGCGCCGAGTTTCCTGCCCTGGCACCGGAAGTTCCTGCTGGAGTTCGAGCGGGCACTGCGCCGGATCGACGCGACGGTGACGGTCCCGTACTGGGACTGGACCCGGGACTCCTCGCCGGCGGCGTCGATCTGGTCAGCGGACTTCATGGGCGGCAACGGACGCCGCTCGGACCTCCAGGTGACCACCGGCCCCTTCGCCTACGCCGGGGGGAAGTGGACGGTCAGGCACGCGATGACCGAGATCTCCTATCTGACCAGGGACTTCGGCCGGCCGCGGGACCCGGTGGCACTGCCGACGTCGGCCCAGCTGGACGAGGTGATGCGGGAGCGGACGTACGACACGGCTCCGTGGAACTCGACCAGCCCGTCGGGTTTCCGCAACCGCCTGGAGGGGTGGGCGCCGGGCTCGGGCAACGAGCGGTTCCGGATCCACAACCGGGTGCACCGCTGGGTGGGCGGCCTGATGCTGGGCGGCGGCTCGGTGAACGATCCGGTGTTCTGGCTGCACCACTCCTTCGTGGATCTGGTGTGGTCGCGGTGGCAGCAGCGCAATCCGGGGGCCGCGTACCTGCCGGCGGAGCCGCCGCCGCTGGGCGACGCCCAGTACCGGAAGGTGGTGGCGCGGCACCAGCCGATGGCGCCGTGGGGCGTGACGCCGGCGGAGCTGTTCGACCACTCCCAGATCTACCGGTACGCCTGAGGGGCGGTTACGGCCCCGGACGCGGACGTCCCCCCGGCCCTGGTGGGGTCGGGGGGACGTCCGGGGGAGCGGGGGCGGGTTCAGCCGCCGTAGCCGCCGTTGTCGTGCGGGGCGTCGACGTTGGCGCAGCTGTTGCCGAAGGCCGGGTTCAGCAGGCCGATGACGTTGACGGTGTTGCCGCAGAGGTTGACCGGGACGTGCACCGGGACCTGGACGACGTTGCCGGAGGCGACACCGGGCGAGTGGGCGGCGACGGCCTCGGCGCCCGAGTCGGCGACGGCCAGGCCGGCTCCGGTGAGGGCGACGGCACCGGTGCCGGCCAGAACGGCGGCAGCCTTGGCGATGCGAGACATCAGAACTCCTTGGGTGGGTCGAGCGACCGCAGGGATCACGGCCGTCACTTCCGTTCAACGCCCTACCACGGGCCGGGTCACGGCTTTGGGGCCGAACGGGAGAAGAGAAATCGAAAAGAGCCCTCGCGGGCGGGCGAGGGAATGGCCCGCGGTCCGGTGGTCGACCGCCGTCGGATTACGACGGCGACACACCGGACCGCGGGCCGCGGCCATGCGACAAGCCTTCCGGTGCAACGACGGAAGACCCTTGCGGTAGCGGGGAAGAATCGTGTCTTCACCCGCGCGGACCGATTCCGTACGGAATTTCGAATAAGGGGGGTGGGGGATTCCGGGGGGTCAGCGCTGTCCGGGGGCGAGGCCGAGCTGGGAGTCGAGGGCGCCGCTCAGCGTGGGGGCGATGAGGCCGAGCTGCGGAGGGGCGAGGTCGGGCAGGCCGGCGAGGCCGTTGCCGCGGGGGGCCTCGACGGGGTTGCCGAGCGTGGCGCCGGGGGTGGCGGCCTGCATCTCGGAGTGCGGGGAGGCGAAGAGCGCCCGGCCGGGCTCGCTGCCCTCCAGGACCTCGGGGAGCGGGGCGTCCACGACCGTCTCGGGCAGGGTGCCGGTGAGCGGGACGCTCGGCAGGGTCACGTCGGGCAGCGCGCCGAGGCCCTTCTGGAAACCGGTGGGGGCACCGGGCACGGGCACCGGCACGCCGGTCGCGACGGTGGGGGCGTCCATCGGCAGGACCGGTTCGAGGCCCTGGAGGGGGACGACCACCGGGGCCTCGACGGCGGAGGCCGGGACGGCCATGGCGGCGGAGGCGAGCGCGGTCATGAGGAGGCCCATGCCGGCCTGGGAGCGCAGAGTCATGACGTGTGAACGAGTCTCTTGGCCGAAACGTCGCGGCGCGTTCCCCCGTGTGCAGCAATGCCGAAGGCCCCCGCCGGTCAGGGCGGGGGCCTCGGTTGACGTCACGTCAACCGCGTCGGCGCGTCAGTGGCGGCGGTTGCGGACGAGGCGTCCGCCGCGGAGCTGGACGACGGTGCCGCCGATGATGAGGGCGGCGCTGACGGCGGCCGCTCCCCACAGCGCGGGATCACTGCCCGTGTCGGGGAGTTCGGGCTTGCCGGGACCACCGTGCGGCGGCTTGGTGGGCGGCTTGGTCGGCTCACAGCCCGGCTTCGGCTCCTCGCACTCCCACGGCGGCGTGGTGGGCGGGGACGTGGTGGGCGGCTTGGTGGGCGGGTGCGTCGGAGGCTTGGTCGGGGGCTTCGTCGGAGGCTTCGTGGGGGGCTTGGTCGGAGGCTTCGTGGGGGGCTTGGTCGGAGGCTTCGTGGGGGGCTTGGTCGGAGGCTTCGTGGGGGGCTTGGTCGGCGGGGTCGTCGGCGGCTTCGTGGGCGGAGTCGTCGGCGGCTTCGTCGGAGGCTTGGTGGGCGGCTTGGTGGGGGGCTTCGTCGGCGGCTTGGTCGGCGGGGTCGTCGGCGGCTTCGTGGGCGGAGTCGTCGGCGGCTTCGTCGGCGGGTGCGTCGGAGGCTTCGTCGGGGGCTTGGTGGGCGGTTTGGTGGGCGGGTGCGTCGGGGTGGGCTCCTCGCCGTAGCCGCCGTCGGGGTCCTCCGCCGTGTGGGCGCAGAGGTCTCCGACGGCCGACGCCACGTAGCCGCCCAGGTCCATGCTCGCGCCGCAGAGTTCGGGCGGGAGCGGGGCGTGGGCCTGCCCGTTGCCCGGTCCCGGGGAGTCGCCCGTACCGGGGTGCGCGCTCGCGGCCAGTGCGAGGCCGCCGGTCAGCGACAGAATGCCGGTCGCCGCCGCCGCCGTGAGTACTTTCCTGTTGATGATGGACCGCATACCGCTCTTCCTCGGGAGAAAGGGAGAGACCGGCGAGGATCCCCCCTCGCTCCGCCCGGCCGAGTCCCCGCCGACGTTCGCGTGGGGACGGTCCAGAGAGTAGGGAGCGGCGCACCGTGTGGAGCTCAGGCCACACGGCGACCGGTCAGAAAATCATTCGATCAGCCGCCGAGCGGGCTCGCCGGCAGGCCGCCGATCAGCGGGAGGCCCTTGCCGGTCTGGTTGAGCTGGGTGGCGGTGTCGGTGACGGCCTTGACCGGGGAACCCTCGGTGGTGCTGCTGAGGACGTCCGACTTCAGTCCGTTGGCGGCGATCGCCTCCAGGCCGCCGTTGAGGCTGGTCGGGGTCATCGCCTCGGCGGCCATGGCGGGGGCGGCGGCTCCGAGGGCCATGAGCGAACCGGCGACGACCGCGGCGACCTTGGTGGGCTTCATCAGGAGAATCCTTCCTCTGTACTTTCAACTCGCGTTCCGTACAGGGTTCTTGGGGAATTCCTGTACGCGCTTTCTCTTCTGTAACGAGGGGTGCGCTCCCCGGAAACTCCAGAAGGAAGGATTTCTCGACACTGCACCCGATCGAAGGGGACCGGTGTGATGTTCGGATGACCGGACCCGCGCATGCCCGTACCGGCCCGGCGGGAGGCCGGACCGGTACGGGGCGGGGGTGCGCTCGCGCGTCAGTCGACGGGGAGCGGCAGCGGCACGGGGAGCTCGGGCGCGGCCACCGGAGGCTCCACCGGGGCGACGGCGGGGAGCTCCGGAACCTCGGCCGGCGGAGCCACGGGCAGCTCGGGCGCCGCCACCGGGAGCGAGGGCAGCGCGGGCAGCCCGGCCAGGTCCGGTGCGGGCAGGCCGCTGCCGAGCACGGTGGCGACGGCGAGGTTGACCAGGGAGGTCAGCGCGGCCGTGACCTGCGGGACGACTCCGGCGGCGCCTCCGGAGGTGACGGCGGCGACCAGGCCGGCGACGGCCTGCTCCACGGAGGCGAGGGCGTCGTCCACCAGGTCGGCGGGCGCGGCCTGCGCGGCCTTGGCCCCGGCCACGACGGGCACAGAGACCGGCGGAGCCACGGGGAGTGCGACCGGGGTCTCCACGGCGGGCGGGGTGACCGGGACGTCGACGGCGGGTGGGGCCGCCGGGGTCTCCACGGTCGGCGGGGCGGCCGGGGTCTCCGGCAGCGGGGCCGGGGCAGTCGCCTTCGCGCGGTCGACGGCGGCCTGGATCTCGGCCTTGAGGGCCTCGGCGTCGGCCGCGGGGAGCCGGCCGTCGTCGGCCTCCAGGGCCGCCGTGACGAGTTCGGTCACGGGGGTCGTCACCCCTCCGACGTCACCGAGGGCCTTGGTCTGGGCCAGCAGGGCGGCCGCGTCGGGCAGCGGGGCGTGGGCGGCACGGTCGGCCGCGGGGGACGGGGGGAGCTCGTCGGCGACGGCGGATCCCGCCGTGCCGAGGGTGAAGGCGGCGGATATCGCCAGGGCGGTGAGACGGCGTGAAGCCAGGGGACGCATATGTGTTCCTTTTCCTTATGCGTCGGACAACTGCTCTCCCACCGTGCCTGCGGGTATAGCCCTCCGCAACCGCAGAACTACTGAGCGCCACGCCTCCGTTCGAGTGAATCCTTCCTCCGGCCTGTCCCTCCGAGGGGCGTACGCCGTTGCACCGGGCGGCGCACACGGGGGTGCGTCCGAACGAGTACCGACCCAGTGGACACAAGGGAAAAGCCGGTGCGCCCACCCCGTCGAGGTGGGCGCACCGGCTTCGGAAGGACCGATCCGACGTGCGAGATCAGGCGTTGACGCAGGCGTTGCCGAAGGTGGGGTTCAGCGCGCCGATGACGCTCACGGTGTTGCCGCACACGTTGACCGGCACGTGGACCGGGACCTGCACGACGTTGCCGGAGCCGACACCGGGGGACTTCACGGCGGCGCCCTCGGCGATGGAGTCGGCGGCGGCGGCACCGGCGGCACCGGCGACGGCGGCGGCGGCACCCACGGTCAGAACAACGGCCTTCGCGATACGGGACATGGAGAAGTTCTCCTCGATCGAATTCCAACTCGGACTGCGCGGACTGTTCGGCCCGGCTCCCTCAACAACGCCCCGGATTTCCATCGGTTGCTCTCCCGAACGGGTGACGTTCAACCGATCTTTGGCCCACCGGAGGGCCATTCGGGCGACGGCCCTGGGAATGGCGCAACACGCACAACGAGGAACCTGCCGCACGGATACGGGAGTTAGCGTTTCCGAGCATCTAATGCTTACTATCGCTCCGCGCCGGGGTTATAACGTTCCCGAACGTTGCTTCCGGGCCCGCCGCGCGTTCACCCATTTCGTGCGGACGACACCTTCCCCTCCCCCGGTCTTCGCGGGTCTTCCCTTCCTCCTCTCATCAAAGCGGAGAACCTGTATGCGGAATTCAGCGGTTCTTGCCGTGCGTCGCGGCGTGTCGGGTGCCCTGACGTGCGCGGTGCTGGCCGCCGCGCCGGCGCTCGCCTCCGCCGCCGCCGCGCCCGTGCCGGAGGAGGCGGCCCGCGTCCCCTTCGCCGCGCGCTACCAGGCCGAACTGCACGGCGGGATCGTGCGCGCCGCCAACGCCTCGGCGAAGGGCGGCAAGGGCACCGAGACGGCCAACGACGGGGCGGCGATCGGCTACGTCGACGTCGACGACAACCCCGACACGTACAACTCCAGCCGTGCCGAGCTGCGGGTGCCGGAGGGCGCCCGGGTCGCCTGGGCCCGGCTGTACTGGGGCGGCAACCTGCGGGTCGGCGAGCAGAAGCCGCCGAAGGACAACGGGCGGGTGCTGGTCGCGGAGCCCGGCGGGCAGTACAAGGCGGTCCTCGCCGACACCCTCGTCGGGCACCGCACGGCCGAAGGGGCCGACGCCTTCCAGGCGTCCGCCGACGTGACCGAGCTGGTCCGGTGGGCCACGCCCGGACAGTGGACGGTCGCGCAGGTGAACGTCGCCATGGGCCGCAGCGCGGTGGGCGGCTGGGGCGGCTGGACGCTGGTGGCCGCGTACGAGAAGGCGGACGAGCCGTTGCGCCGGCTGAGCGTCTGGGACGGCTTCGAGACGGTCGGCCCGCGCTCCGGAGAGCTGCGCGTCGTCCTCGACCGGCACCGTTATCCGAAGGGCGCCGAGGGGCGGCTCGGAGTCGTCGCCTATGACGGTGACCGGGGAACTTCCGGGGATTACCTCCAGGTGCGGACGAGCCGTCAGAAGGTCACTTCGATCGGTGATTCCGCCAATTCCGTGAACGACGTCCTGAACTCCAGCATCACGGAATTCGGCGAGGCCGGGAGCACGCGCTTCCCGGCCGCCGGGAACACCCTGGGGTACGACTCCGACATCTTCGATCTGCGGGGGGCGCTGCGCCAAGGAGCCGACCGTGTCCACGTCCGGCTCGGCAGCCGCGAGGACACCGTCTGGCTCGGTGCGCTCTTCCTGCAGGCGGACGTGCGGCGCTGACGTGGGCACTGTCGAGGCGGACCCCGGGTCCGTCACCGTCCTGCACGCGGTCCAGCCCGGCGACGGCGGCGTCGCCCGGGTCGTCGTCGACCTGGTGCGCGCCCAGCGCGCCGCCGGGCTGCGCCCCGTGACCGCCTGTCCGCCCGGCACCGCGCTCGCCGCGGAGCTGCGCGCCGAGGGCGCCGAGGTCCACGACTGGCGGGCCGGCCGCGACCCCGGCCCCTCGCTCGTCCGCGAGACCCGTGAACTGGCCCGGGTGGTCCGGGCCGTGCGGCCCGGGATCGTCCACGCGCACTCGGCGAAGGCGGGCCTGTGCGCCCGGCTCGCGGTGCGCGGCCGGATCCCCACCGTGTACCAGCCGCACGCCTGGTCCTTCGAGGCCGTCACCGGCACCACCGCCGAACTGGCCCGCGGCTGGGAGCGGTTCGGCGCCCGCTGGACCGACCGGATCCTGTGCGTGAGCGGGGCGGAGCGGCGTACCGGCGAGGCGGCCGGGGTCGAGGCGTCCTGGTCGGTGGTGCACAACGGCGTGGACGTGGCGCGGTTCGCGACCGACGGGCCGGCCGGGAACCCGGCGCCGACCGTGGTGTGCGTGGGCCGGCTCTGCCGGCAGAAGGGCCAGGACGTGCTGCTCGCCGCCTGGCCCGCGGTCCTCGCCGAGGTGCCGGACGCGCGTCTGGTGCTGGTCGGCGACGGGCCGGACGGCGAGCGGCTGCGCGCCGCCGCCGGGCCCTCGGTGCGGTTCACCGGCGCCGTCGGCGACACCGTTCCCTGGTACCGGGCGGCGGACGTCGTCGTGCTGCCGTCCCGCTGGGAGGGCATGGCGCTGGCGCCGCTGGAGGCGATGGCGGCGGGCCGGCCGGTCGTCGTCACCGATGTCGACGGGGCGCGCGAGAGCCTGCCGCCCGGTCATGAAGTTTCGTGCCTGGTCCCGTCCGAGGACCCGGCCGCCCTCGCCGCCGCTCTCGGCCGCCTTCTCGGCAGGCCGGAGTTGCGGCACCGCCTGGGCCGCGAGGCCCACGAGCACGTCCTCAGCAGTTTCGATGTGCGGCGCACCGGCGCGGCCGTCGCGGAGATCTACCGCGAGCTGGCCGGCGTGCGGGGCCCCGAACACAGAGAGCCGATTGCGCAGTGACCACGGAAAGTACCAGCGTTCCCTCCTCTGCCGGCCCGTGGCCGGTCGCCGGCCCGGCGTTCGGGCCCGCCACGCTCGCCCCCCGCCGGGGGCGGTCCCGCCGGCCGGCGCTGCCGCGCCCGCGGGCGGCGTCCGCGCCGGGTCCGGGTGCGACGGGGCTGCGGGCCGTCGACTGCCTCGCCGTGCTCGCCGGTGCCGCGCTGCTCGGCCCCGCCCATCAGGATCCGCGGCTGCTGCTGCCGGTCCTCGCGCTGCTGCTCGTCCTGGACGGGCACGGCGGGCTGTACCGGCCGGCCGCGCACGTCCGGCTGCTCGACGAGCTGCCCGCGCTGGCCTCCCGGGCCGGGGTGGTGTGGTGCGTGGCCGCGGCGGCCGCCGCGGCCTGGTCGCACGATCTGGCGATCGGACCGCTGCGGCTGTGCGGGGCGTACGCCGTGCACGTCGGGGTGGCGGCCGTGCTGCGGGCGGTGCTGCTCGCGCGCGGGCGGCGGATCGCCCGCGAGCGGCCGCGGTCCGCGCTGGTGGTCGGCCCGCCGACGGCGGCGCGCAGGTTCGCGGCGGCCGCGCTCCAGCACCCCGAGTACGGGATGCGGCCGGTCGGCGTGGTCGGGCTGCCGGACGGGACGGTCGGTGAGCAGCGCCCGGTGGAGCCGGGGCTGCCGCTGCTGACGACGGCGGAGGAGATCCGCCGGGCGGTCATCCAGAACACGGTCCGCGAGGCGGTGTTCCTCGGGGACGAGCCGGAGCTGGTGACGCTCTTCCAGCACTACGGCTGTGTGACCTGGCGGGTCGGCGGGGAGCGGTACGAGGGGCCGATGGGCGAGCACGTGTGGGGGTACGCCCGCCGCCGGCTGATCCCGGTGACCGAGCGGCGCGGGGCGCTGGCCAAGCGAGCGCTGGACATCGCGCTGGCCGGTCCGGCGCTGGCGCTCGCGCTGCCGGTGCTCGCGGTGTGCGCGCTGGCGGTGCGGCTCTCGGACGGGCCGGGGGTGCTGTTCCGGCAGGAGCGGGTGGGGCAGCACGGGCGCCACTTCACGCTGCTGAAGTTCCGTACGCTCCGGCCGTCCGACGAGACGGAGTCCGCGACCCGGTGGAACGTGGCCGGGGACCGGCGGATGAGCGCGGCGGGGGGCTTCCTGCGGAAGTCCTCGCTGGACGAGCTGCCGCAGCTGTGGAACGTGCTCCGCGGCGACATGAGCCTGGTCGGGCCGCGACCCGAACGCCCGTACTTCGTCGCCCAGTTCAGCAAGATCCACGCCGGGTACGCGACCCGTCACCGGATGCCGGTCGGGCTCACCGGTCTGGCGCAGGTGAACGGTCTGCGCGGCGACACCTCGATCGAGGACCGCTGCCGCTTCGACAACCACTACATCGACCACTGGTCGCTCTGGCAGGACGTCTGCATCCTGGTCCGCACCGCGGCCGGTCTCGTCCGACCGACGGGGAGCTGAGGATGGCCACGGCCGTGACGGCGGTGCCGGTCCTCGCGGGGACGCCGGACGCCCGGGAGTGGGCGCGCCGGGCCGGGGCGCTCTCCCCGGTGCTCGCGGTGATCGCGCTGCTCCTGGTGCCGGGCGGCGGCGGGGCGCAGGGCGGGACGGGCGGCACGGGCACGGTCGCCGACGCGGCCTCCGGGCTGCTGGTGCTGATCTGCCTCGTACGGATCCTGCGCGGGGGTCACCGGCCGCTGACGCGGACCGCCGCGGTGGTGCTGGGCCTGCCGGTGTTCGGCGTCTGCCTGGCGGCGGTCACCTCGAACGACCCGGCGTCGAGCCTGCCGGGGGTCGCCCGGTACGTGCAGGTCTTCGTGCTGGTCCCGGCGGCGGTGCTGCTGATGATCCGGGACCGGCGGGACTTCGCGGTGGTGGCGTGGGGGCTGGTGTCGCTGGCGCTGCTCCAGGGCGCGGTGGGGGTGACGCAGTACCTGACGGGGACGGGTGCCTCGTACCAGGGCGAGGACATCCGGGCTGTGGGCACCTTCGGGGCGACCGACGTGATGGGCATGGCGACGGTGGTGGCGTACGGGCTGGTGATCGTCACCGGGATCGCGCTGGGCTCGCCGGCCGGCCGGACCCGGACGGCGGCGCTGGTCTGCGCGGGTCTGCTGGTGGTGCCGCTGGTGCTGTCGTTCAGCCGGGGCGCGTGGATCGCGACCGTGCTGGCCTGCGGGATCCAGCTGTTGCTGGGCGGGGTGCGCCGGGCGGCGCGGGTGGCGCTCGCGGTGGGCGCGCTCGCGGTGGTGCTGGTCGGCGGTCTCGGGATCGGTTCGTCGATGGTGAAGGAGCGGGTCGCCAGCATCACGCGGGTGACGGCGGCGCCGGACCAGTCGGTGACGGACCGGTACACGATGTGGGCGGCGGCGGGGCGGATGTGGAGCTCGGAGCCGCTGACCGGGGTGGGCCTCAAGGGCTTCCCGCAGTACCGGGACTCGCACGCGTCGGTGGCGCTCTCCTCCGGCAGCGACACGGCCGGTGCGGGCGCGGGCTTCCGGAAGCAGCCGCTGCTCTCCCCGCACAACATGTACCTGCTGGTCCTGAGCGAGCAGGGTCTGATCGGGCTGCTCGCGCTGGCGGGCAGCTGGCTGGCGCTGCTCGTGGGGGCGCTGCGGCGGCGCCGGTCGGGCGCGGACTGCGCGCTGGTGGCGAGCGGGCTGCTCGCCTGGCAGCTGATCGACTTCTTCTACGCGGACATCGGCGGCCCGTCGACGGTGCTGATGTCGGTGGTCTTCGGCCTCGCCGCCTGGTGGGCCCTCGCGCCCGGCCCGGAGGGGGCGGCGGAGGTGCGTGGTGCGTGACCCGTGGGCCGGTCCGCCGGATCCCACGGACGCGTCCGTCGCACCCCCGGGGTCCGGCGGTCCCGGCGCCGTCCCGCCGTGTCCGCCGTGTCCGCCGCGCCGCGAGCCGCTGACCGACCCCTGGTCCCCCATGCCCCCGGGCGCCACGGACTCCCCGTGCGCCCCGGGGGCCGCCGTGCTGCCGGGGGCCGGTACGGGAGCGGGCGAGGGGGCGGCCGCGGCCGGGGACGTACCCCTGGTGTCCGGACCGGCGGCCGGACCGACGGCCGCGGCCACGACGACGGCAGCGGCCACGACGACGGCAACGGCAACGGCAACGGCAACGGCAACGGCAACGGCAACGGCAACGGCGACGGCAACGGCAACGGCGACGCTGACGGCCCGGCCGGCGGCTCCGCGGGCCGGGCGGCGGGCGCACGCGCGGGTGAAGGCTCCGGCCTCGGGCGGGCAGGGGCGCGGCTTCCTGGCACGGGCGGCGGCGGTGACGGCGGCGCTGACGGCGGTCGGGGCGGTGCTCGGGCTCGTCCGGGACCAGATCCTCGCCGGGTACTTCGGGGCGGGCGCGGAGACGGACGCGTTCCTGGTGGCGTGGACGGTGCCGGAGTTCGCGTCGACGCTGCTCATCGAGGACGCGATGGCGCTGATCCTGGTGCCGGCGTTCTCGCGGGCGCTCGCCCGCCGTCCGGGGGCGCTGTTCGGGGATCCGGTGCGGGAGCTCGTGCGGGGGACGCTGCCGCGGCTGACGCTCGGGGTGGGGCTCGTCGCCGCCGTGCTGATCGTGGCGGCCCCGGCCGTCGTCGGGGTCCTCGCGCCGGGGCTCTCCGACCCCGGGCTCGCGGTGGACTGCACCCGGCTGACCTCCACCTGCGTGCTGACCTTCGCGCTCGTCGGCTACTGCTCGGCGGCGCTGCGGGCGCACCACGTCTTCCTGCCGCCGGCCGCGATCTACGTGGCGTACAACGTCGGCATCATCGGCACGATGGTCCTGCTCCGGGAGCCGTGGGGGGTGCGGTCGGCGGCGGCCGGGGTCGCGGTCGGCGGGGTGCTGATGGTGCTGGTGCAGGCGCCCGCGCTGGTGCGGGAGCTGCGGGCGCGGCCGGTGCCGTCGCGGGAGCCCGAGGCGCTCGCGCCGGGGTCGGGCGCGGACGGACGGCTGATCGTGCTGGGGCTGATCGCCCCGGTGGTCGTCTTCTCGCTGATCCGCCAGTCGCAGACGCTGATCGAGCGGTTCCTGGCCGCGCCGCTGCCGTCCGGGGCGATCTCGCACCTGAACTACGCGCAGAAGATCGCGCAGATGCCGATGATCCTTTCGCTGATGCTGTGCACGGTCAGCTTCCCGGTGGTCGCGCGGGCGCTGGCCGCCGGCGATCCGGAGGGGGCGCGGCGGCGGGTCGAGCGGGATCTGCTGCTGGCGGCGGTGGTGGTCCTCGTGGGCGCGTCCGTGGTGATCGCCGCCGCCCCGCAGATCGTCGAACTGCTCTTCCAGCGCGGCGAGTTCGACCGTACGGACACGGTCGCCACCGCCGCCGTGATGCGCGTCTACGCCCTCGGCCTGCTCGGCCAGACCATGGTCGGCGCCCTCGTCCGCTGCTACTTCTCCGCGGCCCGCCCCCTCTGGTACCCGGCCGCCGCGATGGCGGCCGGGCTCGCCGCCACCGCCGCCGCCGGAGTGCCCGGCGCCCGCGCCTGGGGCGCCGTCGGGATCGCCGCCGCCAACGCGCTCGGCATCACCCTGACCGCCGTCCTGCTGCTGCGCGGAGCCCACCGGCAGACCGTGCCGGTGCGGGCGGACCGGCTCGGTGAGGGCCTGCTGCGGCTCGCCACCGCCGCCGCCTGGGCGACCGGCGCCGGGTGGCTCTGCTCCCTGGCGATCCGCCCCGCCGCGCTCTCGCTCGCCGTCGCGGGCCTGGTCGTGGCCGCCGTCTTCCTGCTCTTCATCGCCTGCGCCGCCAAGGCGCCGGAGATCCCTCCCCTCCCCCACCGCTCCCTCCGACGCCGAAGGACCGCCCATGCCCGCCCCCACCGCGCTGCGCCGTCTGCTGCCGAAGCCACCTCTGTGGGCGAAGCCGCCCCTGTGGGTGGCGATGTACCACTCGATCACGGACACCGGTGACGATCCGTACCGGGTGACCGTCTCCCCCGTGCGCTTCGCCCGGCAGCTCCACTGGCTGGGCGACCGGGGGCTGCGCGGGGTGTCGGTGCGGGAGCTGCTGGCGGCGACCGCGGAGGGCCGGGCGAAGGGGCTGGTCGGCCTCACCTTCGACGACGGGTACGCCGACTTCCTCGACTCGGCGCTGCCGCTGCTGCGCCGGCACGGCTTCACCGCCACCGTGTACGCCCTTCCGGGCCGGCTCGGCGGCGCCAACGACTGGGACACCGCCGGCCCGCGCAAGCGGCTGCTCACCGAGGAGGGCATCGAGCGGATCGCCGCCGCCGGCATGGAGATCGGCTCGCACGGCCTGACCCACCGGCGGCTGACGGAGGCCGACGACGCCACCCTCGCCGACGAGACCCGCCACTCCCGGACCCTCCTGGAGGAGATCACCGGCGGCCCGGTGGACGGCTTCTGCTACCCCTACGGGGCGGTCGACCCGCGCGTGGTCCGCGCGGTGCGCAAGGCCGGGTACGGCTACGCCTGCGGCATCGACCCCGGCCCGCTGACCAGTGCGTACGCGCTTCCCCGGGTCCACATCGGGGAGGACGACACCTCGTGGCGGCTCACCGCGAAGCGGGCCCTGCACCCGCTGCGCCGCCGCCACCCCGTCGAGCTGATCCCCGCGCAGGCGGGCCCGGCCGCGGCGGTGCTGGGATGAGCGGCCTGAAGGTGCTGCACGTCATCACCGGCCTCGGCATCGGCGGCGCGGAGCAGCAGCTGCGGCTGCTGCTGCGCCATCTGCCCGTCCAGGGGCGGGTGGTGACGCTCACCAACCCGGGTCCGGTCGCGCTCGGCATCGAGGCCGACGGCACCCCGGTCACCCATCTGGGCATGACCGGGAACCGGGACCTCGGCGCGCTGCCCCGGCTGGCCCGGCTCGTCCGCCAGGGCGGCTACGACCTCGTCCACACCCACCTCTACCGGGCCTGCGTGTACGGCCGGCTCGCCGCCCGGCTCGGCGGGGTCCGCCGGGTCATCGCCACGGAGCACTCGCTCGGCACCACGCAGATCGAGGGCCGCCCGCTGTCCGCGGGCACCCGCGCGCTCTATCTGGCCTCGGAACGGCTCGGCACCTCGACGGTCGCGGTCTCGGCGAGCGTGGCCCGCCGGCTCGCCGACTGGGGGGTGGCGCCGGACCGGATCGAGGTGGTGCCGAACGGCATCGAGACGGACCGCTTCGCCTTCGCCCCGCGCGCCCGCCGCCTCACCCGGGGCGTCCTCGGGATCCCGGAGGACGCGTTCGTGGTCGGCGGGGTCGGGCGGCTGGCGCCGGGGAAGCGGTTCGACCGGCTGATCCGTGCGGTGGCGTCGGTGCCGGATGCCCGGCTGCTGCTCGTCGGCGACGGGGAGCGGCGCGAGGAGCTGGAGGGGGTGGCGCGCGAGTGCGGCGCCGCCGGCCGCGTCCTCTTCTTCGGCGCCTGCGAGGACCCGCCCCTGGACGGCCCCGCCGGGCCGATGCTGCCCGAACTCCTCGCCGCGATGGACGTCTTCGTCTCCACCTCCCCGGACGAGACCTTCGGCCTCGCCGTCGTCGAGGCGCTCGCCGCCGGGCTGCCGGTGCTGTACGTGGCGTGCCCGGCGATCGAGGACCTGCCGGCGGACGCGGCGCCGGGCGCCCGCCGGATCGGCACGTCGGTACCGGAGCTGATCGGCGTCCTGCGCGAGCTGCGGGCCGCGCACGGGCCCCGCCCCGTACGCCTCCCCGCGCCCGCCGCCGCCCGCCGCTACGACATCGCGCGCAGCGCCGACCGGCTGATGACCCTGTACGACCAGGCCGTCCACGGCCGTCCCGCGCCCGCGCACTCCCCCTGAAGCCCCTGCCCCCCGTCCCCTCCGACGTCCCTGTCGGCGTCCCGTGAAGCGAGAGAGCCCGTCATGACCACCACCCCACCCCGCGCCGTCCGACTTCCCGCCCGGCTGCGCTCCCCCGGCCGCTGGGCGGTGCTGCCCGCCGCCGTGGTCGCCGGGGCTGCCCTCGGCGGCGGCTACGGGGTCCTGAAGACCCCCGAGTACGCCGCGACCAGCTACGTCATCGTCGTCCCCGGCGAGAAGTCCGACCCGGCGGCGGCGCTCGGCTTCGCCCAGGCGTACGGGAAGGTCGCCACCGACATCGCGGTGACCGGCGACGCCCAGGTGTGGGCGGGCGTCACCGCCGCCACCCTCCGCGAGAGCGTGCGGGCGGAGACCTCTCCGGACGCGCCGATGATCGCCGTCACCGCCCGCGCCCCGAAGCCCTCGCGGGCGGTGTCGATCGCCGACGGGGTGGCCCGCTCGCTGGTCGTGAACTCCTCGCACGTCGCCGCCAGCACGGGCGTGAAGGTCGTCCAGTTCTCCCGCGCGACCAAGCCGACCGCCCCGGTGTCGCCGTCCGCGCCGCTCTCCGCGCTGGTCGGCGCCTGTGCCGGGGGGCTCCTCGGCGGGCTCGCGCTGCTGGTCCGGCCGAAGCGGGCCACCGGGCGCGCCGAGGGCCGCCACTCCCGCCCTGCCGTCCCCACGGGCGGGGCCGCCGTGCCCGCGCCCGCCGCCCACCAGCCGGAACCGGAGGCGGTGTGACCACGCCGAGAACGCTGCGGACCGAGCTCTGCCGTGACACCGAGTCCTTCGGGCGGCTGGCGGCGCAGTGGACGGACCTGTACGGGCGCTGCTCCTCCGCGACCCCGTTCCAGTCCCACTCCTGGCTGCACTCCTGGTGGGTCTCGTACGGCCGTCCCGGTGCCCTGCGGGTGGTACTCGTACGGGACGGGGCCGGCGCGCTCGTGGCGGCGGCGCCCCTCATGCGGGCGCGCGGGCCGCTGCCGGTGCTGACCCAGCTCGGCGGGGCCATCACCGACTTCACCGACGTCCTCCTCGACGACGAGCACCCCGAGGCCGCGGAGGCGCTGGCCGGAGCGGTCGCACGGACGGCCCGGGGCGCGGTCGTCGACCTGCGGGAGGTGCGGCCGGGCGCCGCCGCCGAGCGGGTCTTCGCCCACTGGCGCGGACCGCGCCGGCGACTCCCGGACTCCCTCTGCCTGGAGCTGCCCGCCGTCCCCATGGAAGGGCTGCTCGAACGCATCCCCTCCGGGAAGGCCCAGCGGGTCCGGGCCAAGCTGCGCAAGCTCGACGCCCTCGGCATCGACGCGCGGGTGGTGACCGCGCCCGACGTGCCGGCCGCCCTCGACCGGCTGCTGACCCTCCACCAGCTCCAGTGGCGGGGGCGCGGGGTCACCGCCGAGCACACCAGCGAGCGGTTCGCCCAGCACCTGGCCCGGGCGGTCCGGCCGATGGTGGAACGCGGCGACGCGATGGTCACCGAGTTCCGGCTCGGAGGCGACGTCGTCGCCGCCGACCTGACCCTGATGTCCCCGCGTCTCGCCGGCGGCTATCTGTACGGCGCCGACCCGGTGCTCCGGGAGCGCAAGGTCGACGTCGCCGCGATGCTGCTGCGGCACGGGGCCCGGGAGACCAGCGCGGGCGGCCGGGCCACGCTGAGCATGCTGCGGGGCAGCGAACCGTACAAGCACCACTGGCGCCCCGAGCCGGTCCGCAACCGGCGGCTGCTGCTCACCGGTCGCGGTACGGCCCCGCTCCTCTGGCTCCACGCCGGCGCGGCCGACGCGCGGCGCTGGGCGGCCCGGCAGGCGCGGGAGCGGGCCTGGGCGGGCCGTCTCCTCGCCCGCCTGCCCGCCCTCGCGCCCGGCGGCTGACCGTCAGAAGGGCCAGACGCCGTTCAGCGCCTCCTTCCAGTCGAGTGCGTCGCTCAGCTGCTCCTTCCAGTCGGTGCCCTCCGGGGCGGTGTCCGCCACGTCGGTGCCGGTGCCGGCGTCGGTGCCGGTGCCGGTGCCGGTGCCGGTGTCCTCCAGGGCGGAGTCGTTGGGCACGCACACCGGCCCGCCGATCCAGTTCTCCACCCACTCCCCGAGCTCGACCTTCCAACAGTCGGGATCGGGCGCGGGCTTGGGCTCGGGCACAGGCTCGGGCTCGGGCTTCGGTTCCGGCATGGGCTCGGGCTTCGGTTCCGGCTTCGGTTCCGGCTTGGGCTCGGGCTTCGGTTCCGGCTTGGGCTCGGGCTTCGGTTCCGGCTTCGGCTCGGGCTCGGGCTCAGGCTTCGGTTCCGGCTTGGGCTCAGGCTTCGGCTCGGGCTTCGGCTCGGGCTTCGGCTCAGGCTTCGGCTCGGGCTTGGTCGGGTCCACAGGATCGACCGGATCGACCGGGTCCACCGGGTCGACGGGATCCACAGGATCCACCGGGTCCACCGGGTCCACGGGATCCACGGGATCCACGGGATCCACAGGGTCCACAGGATCCACAGGGTCCACAGGATCCACCGGGTCCACGGGATCGACCGGATCCACGGGCACCGACGGCTCCACCCCATACAGCATTTCCCGGAACACCCGGGACGACTGCGGGTTGCTGTCGCACTGCCAGACGCCGTGCGGGCAGTAGTCCGTGATCGTGTGGTACAGCGGTTTGTGGTCGCGGATCCATTCCAGCATCCGCCGCATGTACGTCGGGTTGTCGCCGTTCCGGAAGAGACCCCATTCGGGATAGGAGATCTGCTTTCCGTGCTCGGCCGCGAAATCGACCTGCTTCTGGAGCCCGTACGGCTCGTTCACGTGCTGGTCGAAATCGGAGCCGGACGGCTGGTCGTACGAGTCCATGCCGATGATGTCGACGACGTCGTCGCCCGGGTAGCACTCGGTCCACGGCACCGCGTCCCGGCCCCGGCTCGGGTTGAAGTCGAAGCGGAACTTCTGGCCGGGCACGGACCGCATGGTGGTGACGATCCGGTTCCAGTACTTCTTCCAGGCCGTCGGATCGGGACCGCAGCGGTGGGTGTACGTGGTGCCGTTCATCTCCCAGCCGAGGACGAGGACCGTGTCCAGGGCCCCGGCCTCGACGAGGCGGCGGGCGAGGGTGCGGAAGTGGTGGTCGTAGTAGCCGGAGGCGCCGAGCTGGAGCTGGCGGCGGACCTCGGGGTCGGAGACCCCCGCCTCGTTCCGCTCCAGCATCGGCACGTTGAGGACGAAGAGCCGGTCGCTCCTCGCGTTGCGCCAGTCGGCCCAGGCGTCGAGGAAGCCGGGCGGCCCCTCGATGTTGGACCAGAGGTCGCCGGGCAGGTACGTGTGGCCGACGCGGAGCTCACGGCCGCCGAGCCACCGCTCCAGCTGGCTGATCCGGGTCACTCCGAGCGAACCGGAATCGAGGAAGGCTCCCATGGCGGTGGCCGCGGAGAGAGTCGGACCGGGGTCCTCCGTCGTTAGGGATGCGGCGGCGTGGGCGGGTGCCGACAGCACGACCGAACCCGAGACGAGGAGGCCCGCGGTGATCACCCCCAGCCATCTTCTTCTCTTTCTCGGTGTTCCTCCGAAAGGATCCACGGGCCGCTCCTTCACACGCATGCCACTTGACGATCAGTCATTCCGATGTTCCGAAAGTATTCCTAATGAGCCGACCGTGAACGCCGCTTCCCTCCCCTCCGTAGTCCATTAGAGGATTTCATCGCCCAGTTGGGGCACCCGAGATGAAGGTGCAATGCCCGTGCCGCCTTTCGACACCCGCGTACCCGCAGTCCTCGTGCGGCTCGACCGGAACCCCTTCCATCACGGAACCCTGGGCGCGGCCCGCTCCCTCGGCCGGGCCGGGATCCCCGTCCACGCGGTCGTCGAGGCGGCCGACAGCCCGGTCGCCCGGTCGCGGTACGTGCGCTCGGCCCGGCCCCGGCCCGGCCCCCCGGTCTCCACCGAACTGGCCGCGCTGCTGCTCCGGGTGGCCGCCGAGATCACCGACACGCCGTCAGATCCGGTGCTCGCCGTGCCGCTGGACGACATCAGCGCCCTCGCGCTGGCCCGCCGCCGCGCCGACCTGGCCGGCAGGGTCCTGCTGCCCGAGCAGACCGAGGAGCAGCTGCTGAAGGTCGCGGACAAGGCGGCGCTCGCCGCGACCTGCGCCGAACTGGGCCTGCCCCACCCCCGTACCGAACTCCCCGCCGGTGCCGACGAGGCCGCCGCCATGGCGTGGGCCCTCGGCCTGCCGGTGGTCGCCAAGTGGAGCCGCCCCTGGCTGCTGCCGACCGGCTCCGGCCTGCGCAGCACGACGATTCTCCGGTCGCTCGCCGAGGTGCGGGAGCTGTACGGCCGCACCCCGCAGGCGGGCAGCCGGCTGCTGCTCCAGGAACTGCTGCCCCCGGGGCGGGGCCTGGACTGGTTCTTCCACGGGTACGCGGACTCCGCCGGGGGCTGCGCCGCCGGGGCCACCGGCCGCAAGGAGCGCTCCTGGCCGGACGGGGCCGGGCTCACCGCCGTGGGCCGCTGGGCGCCCAATCCGGAGGTGGACAGGACCGCCCGCGCGCTGCTCGACGCGCTCGGCTACCGGGGCGTGTGCGACCTCGACTTCCGGCTCGACCGGGCCACCGGCGCGTACCACCTGCTCGACTTCAACCCGCGTCCCGGCGCCCAGTTCCGGCTCTTCGCCGACCACACCGGGCTCGACGTGGTGCGGGCGCTGCACCTGGACCTCACCGGCCGGCCGGTGCCGCCGCACTCCCCCGCGTACGGCCGCCGGTTCGTCGTGGAGAACTACGCGGCCCTGTCGCTGCTCGCCTCCCCGCGCCGCCGGTACGCCCCCGGGCCCGACACCGCCCGGCAGCCCGCCGAGCGGGCCTGGTTCGCCGCCGACGACCCGGCGCCCGCGCTCGCCATGGGCCGCGCCTGGGCCGCCCACCTGCTGCGGAGGTCCCTGGCGGCGGCGCGACGGCGGCTCGCGGCCCGCCGGCCCCGGCATCCGGCCACCCTGCCCGGCCCCTCGGGCCGCGGCTCCTCCACCCAGCTCACCCAGCGATGAAGACGGAAGACACGATGGCGAACGCGATGGCGAAGGCGAACCCGGTACACGACCTCGTGGTCGTCGGGGCAGGTCCGTACGGGCTCTCGGTGGCCGCGCACGCGGCGGCCCACGGGCTCGAACCGGTCACCTTCGGCCGGCCCATGGAGTCCTGGCACGCCATGCCGTCCGGGATGTTCCTCAAGTCCGAGCCCTGGGCCTCGCACCTCTCCGACCCCGCGGGGGCGTACGGGCTCGACGCCTACGCCGCCGGCCACGGGGTCCGCGCCGAGCACGGCGTGCCCCTCCCGGTCTCCTTCTTCGCCGCCTACGGCGACTGGTTCGCGCGCCGGGCCGTGCCCACCGTGGACGAGCGGCTGATCACCTCGGTGGCACCCGCGCCGGACGGATTCCTCCTCACCGCCGAGGACGGCGCCCGGCTGCGGGCGCGCACGGTCGCCCTCGCCGTCGGCGTGCTCCCCTTCCTGGAGGTCCCGGGCCCGCTCCGGCACCTCCCCCGGCGGTACGTCACCCACTCCAGCCACCACGGCGAGCTCGACACCCTCGCCGGGCGGGACGTCACCGTCGTCGGCGCAGGACAGGCCGCCCTGGAGACCGCCGCGCTCCTCGCCGAGGCCGGGGCCGCCGCCGTCCGGATCGTCGCGCGGGCGGACCGGCTGAACTGGAACACCCTGCCGCCGGCCCTCGACCGCGGCCCGTGGCCCAGCCTGCGCGCGCCGCACACCGGGCTCGGCTGCGGCTGGCGGAACAAGCTGTACGCCGACACCCCGGGCGTCTTCCGCAGGCTGCCCGCCGCCACCCGGGCGCGGCTCTTCGACTCGGCACTCGGCCCGGCCGGGGCCTGGTGGCTGCGCGAGCGGTTCGGCGCCGTCGCCGACGTGCGCCTCGGCCACCGGATCACCGCGGCGGCCGTCACCGGCGACGACCGCCTCCGGCTGGAGATCGAGGGGCCCGGCGGGGCGGGCTCCCTGGAGACCGACCACGTCGTCGCGGCGACCGGCTTCGTCCCCTCGCTCGACCGGGCCGGTGTGCTGGACCCGGCGCTGCGCTCCGCCCTGCGTACGGTCGGGCCGGTCGGAGCCCCGGAGACCGGCGCCCTCTTCGAGTCCTCGTGGCCGGGCCTCTTCCTCGCCGGACTGCTCACCGCCCCCTCGTACGGCCCCTCCATGCGGTTCGTGTTCGGCGCGGGGTACACGGCGGGGCGGCTGGTGAAGGGGGTCCGGCAGCGGCTGCGGGCCGGCGGACGCGGCGGCGGCCCGGTGGGCCGGCCGCGCAGCGGGGAGCGGCCCGCGCCGGTGGGGGCGTAGACGCGGACCGGCCCCGGGGAGCGGATGCTCTCCCCGGGGCCGGTCGGTGCCGTCCGCGAACGCGGCGGTCTGGGTCAGGCGTTGACGCAGACGTTGCCGGCGGCCGGGTTCAGCGCACCGATGACGTTGACGCTGTTGCCGCACAGGTTGATCGGCACGTGGATCGGGATCTGGACGACGTTGCCCGAGAGGACACCCGGCGAACCGATGGCGGCACCGTGCGCGTCGGCGTCGGCGAAGGCGGGCGTGGCCGCGCCCATGGCCATGATGACTCCGGCAATGACGGCAGCAGCCTTCTTGCACTTCATTTCGTCTGGTTCCTTTCCGCGGCGGAAGATCGGCTTCCGTCACACACAGGGACAACGACAACCTCCCGCGAAGGAAACCGGGGATTCGGCTCCCACTCCGGCATTCACTCCGTTGCGTGCACGACACAGGGCCGGAGGAAGGAATTCCTCCGGCCCTGTGTCGGCGCTGCGGATCAGCCGTTGCCGATGCCGTTCCCGGAGAGGACCGGGATGTCCTCCAGGACGTGCGACAGCGGCTCGTCGCCCTTGGCCTGGGTCGAGTTCTCCGCGCACTGCTGGTTCTGCGGGGAGGACAGGACGTTGACGTCCTGGACGGCGACCGGGACGAGGACACCGACGACCGAGCCGACGTTGCCCTTGACCGGGACACCCAGGCAGAGCTTGTTCAGCGAGCCCTGGACGGCGGAGAACTGCGGGCTCATGTCACCGGCGGTCTTGGAGTTGCCGAACGCCTGGTGGGCGCCGTTCCCGGAGAGGGAGGTCGTACCGCCGTCGTTGGCGATGGCCATCGCGGGGGCGGCGGCCGCGGCGGCGACGCCGACAGCCGAAGCGGTGACGGCCGCGGCCGTCATCATCTTCTTGATCACGGTGAATCCGTTCTGTTCCCACCAATCGACCTGATTGATGCGACCGGATCAACCGGCGGGTACGGAGGGAGGTTCCGGCGCTTCACCCGATCGACTGGGGACCGCCGCGAGCGCTGCCGTGTGCGCTCCGCCATCGGGGTGACAGGGCGGAACCCGGGGCTCCGGGCCGAGTTGATCAGGGGGCTCCCTGCACGGAGCCGGTTCTAGAAGGGAACTCCCGTGATCAAGAAGGTCATGGCCACCGCGGCTGCCGCCGCCTCGATCGTCGGCGCCTCCGCCGCCGCGGCCACCCCCGCCCTCGCCATCGCCGACGACGGCGGCACCACCTCGGCGAGCGGCAACTTCGCCCACCAGTCGTACGGCAACTCCGCCACGTACGGGCACATGAGCCCGCAGTTCGCGCTCGTCCAGGGCTCCCTGAACAAGCCGTGCGTGGGCCTGCCGGCGAAGCTCAACGCCGGTTCGCTCGTCGGCCTCGTCCCGATCTCGGTCCAGGACGTCAACGTGCTGTCCTCCCCGCAGAACCAGCAGTGCGTCGAGAACTCGACCCAGGCCAAGGGCGACGAGCCGCTCTCGCACCTGCTGGAGGACATCCCGATCCTCTCGGGCAACGGCGTGGCCAACGGCTGACGTTCCGCCGCGTCAGGGGCCGCCCCCGCCAGGGGCGGCCCCTTCGTGCGTACAGGCCCTAGCGCGGCCAGACGGGGGTGGAGATCAGCCGCTCCCATTCCCGGTCCGGCATTCCCGGCACGGTGCGGCCCGCCTGCGCCCATTGGGTCACCAGGGCCGAATAGACCGGGAATTGCCGGGTCGACCGGATCGGGTCGGCGGCCGGCGGCTCGCTCACGTACCGGCTCTTCGGAATGAAGGCCATCCGTTCCCATTTCCCGGGATTACCGGGATCCGGCGGCGCCATCCTCGCTCCTTCCGCTGCTATTCCCGCATCATTACACAAGCATCGCAACGGAGTGATTCAGGCGCTCGATGTCGCGTCGCGGAACTCTGTGCGATCGGGTTCGAAATACCGTGCGGACATGAGATTCCCGCCCCCGCGGTGGCTCCTGCTCGCACCGGCCGCGCTTCTCGCGCTCGCCCCCGGAGCCCTCGCCTCCGCCTTCGGCGGCCCCGTCGAACTCTCCGCCCCCGCCGGTGGATTCAACCTGCTCGTCGTCGGCACGGACTCGCGGGCCGGGGTCACCGCCGCCGAGAAGGAACGTTTCCGGCTCGGCGGCCAGGGCTGCGACTGCTCCGACGTGATGATGCTCGTGCACGTCTCCGCCCGGCACGACCGGGTCAGCGTGGTGTCACTGCCGCGCGACTCGCTCGCCGAACTCCCCGGCCCCCACACCGTCCTGCGGACCGGCGACGTCCACGACTCCCACCCGGCGAAGATCAACGCGGCCCACGCCGAGGGCGGTGCGCAGCTGACCGTCGAGACCGTCGAGGCGGCCACCGGGATCGAGGTGCACCGCTTCCTGAAGGTCGACTTCCGGCGGTTCATGGACACCGTCGACCGGATCGACGGCGGGGTGCCGATCTGCACGGCGAAGCCGCTGAAGGACCCGTCGACCGGGCTCGACCTCGCGGTCGGCACCCGGCGGGTGGGCGGCGGCGAGGGACTGCAGTACGTGCGCTCGCGGAAGGCCGACGGGGAGATGGACTTCGGCCGCATCCGCAAGCAGCACCGGTTCATCGCCAACGCGCTGGACCGGATCCGCTCCGACCGCATCCTCAGGGATCCCCGGAAACTGGCGGCGCTCACCGCGACCCTGCGCGGCACGGAGTCCGCCGAGCGCGGCATCTCACCGGCCGAACTGCTGCGGCTCGCCGCCCGGCTGAAGAGGACGGACCCCAGCCGCTTCGAGTTCGCCACCGTGCCCGTCCGGGGCTACAACCCGGTCGTCGAGGGCGCCGGGTCCACGGTGGGCTGGGACGAGGAGGGCGCCGCCGAGGTCTTCGCACGGCTCCGCGCCGACCGTCCGCTGCCGCCCGCCGAGGCGGTCGCCCCGAGCGCGATCTCCGTCGCCCGCTACGCCCCCGCCAGCGCATCTTCGCTCATCTGCCCGTAGGCCGTCCGGTGGACATGCCGGAACCTCCGTCCCTCCGACCAGTTGATCAGCACGGCTCGGCAGTCAGCTCGGGTCAGCAATCCGAAAGGCCAGAACCATGAAGAAGCTCCTCGCGACCGCAGCGGTGGCCGTTTCGGTCGTCGGCGCGACGGCCGGGCAGGCGCTCGCGATCGCCGACGACGGTGGCACCACCTCGCTCTCCGGCAACGGCGCGCACCAGGAGTTCGGCAACTCCGCCACCTACGGCAACATGAGCCCGCAGTTCGCGCTCGTCCAGGGTTCCCTGAACAAGCCGTGCATCGGTCTCCCGGCCAAGGTCAACGCCGGTTCGCTGATCGGTGCCATCCCGATCGCGGTCCAGGACATCAACGTCCTGTCCTCCCCGCAGAACCAGCAGTGCGTCGAGAACTCGACCCAGGCCAAGGGCGACGAGCCGCTGTCGCACATCCTCAGCGACATCCCCGTGCTGTCCGGCAACGGCGCCGGCAACCACTGAGCATCGCCGCTCGGCCACGGCGCGGCCCCGTCGTCCCTCTCCGGAGGGGCGGCGGGGCCGTGTCCGTTCGAGGGCTCAGCGCAGCAGGCGGGCCAGGGCGTCCGGGTCGGTGACGGGTGCGTCGCAGGTGAAGTGACGGCAGACGTACGCGGCGGGTGACCCGGCGACCAGCGGGCGGTCCGCGAGGAGCGGGAACTCCTCGCCGTCGGGGGCTCCGGCGGCGAGGACCGCTCCGGGAGTGGTCGCCCCCAGGGCCGTACGGCGCAGCTCCTGGAAGGCGGGGTCGGCGGCGGCACCGACGACGGCGATCTCGCGGGGGCCGTCGAGCAGCGCCTCGGCGACGGCGAGGCCCCAGCCGATGAAGCGGGGGGCGCGCGGGCCGAGGGCCTTGACCACGCCGAGGGCTCCCTCGGCGGCGGTCCTGTGGGCCTCGGAGCCGGTGTGTGCCGCGTACGAGAGCAGTGCTCCGGCGGCGGCGGTCCAGCCGGACGGGGTGGCGTTGTCGGTGGGGTCCTGGGGGCGCCGGATGAGGGTCTCGGCGTCGTGGGCCGTGTCGAACAGCGTGCCTCCCTCGCCCGTGAAGCGGTCGAGGACGTGGTCCAGGAGGAGGCCGGCGAAGTCGAGCCAGGCGCCCTCGCCGGTGACGGCGGCGAGGGCGAGGAAGCCCTCGGCGACGTCGGCGTAGTCCTCCAGGACGCCCGCGTTGGCGCCGGCCCGCCCGTCCTTCGAGGTGCGGGTGAGCCGGCCGCCGTCGTCGAGGTGGAGGCGGACCAGCAGGTCGGCGGCCTCGGTGGCGCGCTCGACCAGGTCGGGGCGGTCGAAGAGGGCGCCGGTCTCGGCGAGGGCGGCGATCGCGAGGCCGTTCCAGGCGGCGACGATCTTGTCGTCGCGGCCGGGGCGCTCGCGCCGCTCGCGGGCCGCGTGCAGCCGGGTGCGGATGGAGGCGATCCGGCCGGCGTCGGCCGGGCCCGCCTCCTGGGGGAGCTGGAGGACCGAGGCGCCGTGCTCGAAGGTGCCGTCCTCGGTGACGCCGTAGTGGGTGGCGGCGAGGGCGGCGTCCTCCGCGCCGAGGGCCTCGGCGAGCTGGGCCGGGGTCCACACGTAGTAGGCGCCCTCGACGTGCTTGCCCGTCCCGTCGTCGGAGTCGGCGTCGAGGGCGGAGGCGAATCCGCCCTCGGGGGTGCGGAGCTCGCGGACCATGAAGTCGGCGGTCTCCAGGGCGACCCGGCGCGCGAGGTCGCTGCCGGTCGCCTTCCACAGATGGGCGTAGACGCGGCAGAGCAGCGCGTTGTCGTACAGCATCTTCTCGAAGTGCGGGACGACCCAGGCGCGGTCGACGGCGTACCGGGCGAAGCCGCCGCCGAGCTGGTCGTAGATGCCGCCGCGGGCCATCGCCTCGCAGGTGTCGGCGGCCATCTGGAGGGCGCCCTCGGCGCCCGTGCGGGCGTGGTGGCGGAGCAGGAACTCCAGGACCATCGACGGCGGGAACTTGGGGGCGCCGCCGAAGCCGCCGTGGGTGGCGTCGTACTCGCGGACGAGGCCGAGCAGGGCGCCGGCCAGCTCCTCCTCGCCGGGCAGCCCTCCGCCGCCGTGGGCGAGCGAGCGGCCGGCGAGGTCCTTCACGATCCGGTCGGCGACCTCGGCGACCTCGCCCCGGCGGTCCGCCCAGGCGGCGCGGACGCCGTCGAGGACCTCGGGGAAGGACGGCATGCCGTGCCGGGGCTCCGGCGGGAAGTAGGTGCCGAAGTAGAAGGGGGCGGCGTCGGGGGTGAGGAAGACGGTCATGGGCCAGCCGCCCTGACCGGTGGCGGCCTGGACGGCCTCCATGTAGACGGCGTCGACGTCGGGGCGCTCCTCGCGGTCGACCTTGACGGCGACGAAGTGCTCGTTGACCAGCGCGGCGGTGGCCTCGTCCTCGAACGACTCGTGGGCCATCACGTGGCACCAGTGGCAGGAGCTGTAGCCGACGCTGAGGAGCACGGGGACGTCGCGGCGCCGGGCCTCCTCGAACGCCTCGGCGGACCAGGGCCACCAGTCGACCGGGTTGTCGGCGTGCTGGAGCAGGTAGGGGGAGGTCTCGTGGGCCAGTCGGTTCGCCATGGGGTCATCCTCGCGCACCCGCCTGCGCGCCGCCCACACGCCACCCGTGTGGAGCGGTGGGAGGGGCGGTGCGGGCGGGGTGTCAGGCGGGGGGTGGGGTGGGGGTGAGGGATTGGCGGACGTGGGTTCGGTCGATCTTGCCTGTGGAGGTCTTGGGGAGGGGGTCGGTGGTGAGGTCGAAGGCGGTCGGGACGGCGGCGCGGACGGTGTGACGGGCGCAGTGGCTGCGCAGGGCGAGGGTGGAGACGGCGCCGGGGGCGGTGACGCGCAGGACGGCGTGCAGGCGCTTGCCGGCCACCGGGTCGGGCAGGGCGATGACCGCGGCCTCGACGACCTCGGGGTGGTCGAGGAGGACCTGTTCGACGGCCTGGGTGCTGATCTGGAAGCCGCGCACCTTCACCATGAAGTCGGTGCGGCCGAGGACGCTGACGGTGCCGTCCTCGTGGCGGGTGACCACGTCGCCGGTGCGGTAGTAGACGCGGCCGGGTTCGCCGTCGGGGTGCGGGGCGAAGCGGTCGGCGTTGGGGGCGTTGAGGTAGCCGGTCGTCTGGAAGGGGGTGCTGACGAAAAGTTCGCCGCGGCCCTGGGTGGTGACCGGTTTGCCGTCCTCGTCGGCGATCAGCCAGTCCACGCCGGGGAGGGGGCGGCCGATGGGGAGGGGGGCGCGGACCGGGGTGGTGCGGTCGATGACGTGCAGGAAGCTGTTGTTCGTCTCCGTGCAGCCGTAGTTGTTGTACCAGCGGGCGTCGGGGAAGACCTCGGCGAGGTCTTCCAGGACGCGGCCGGGGGTGCTCTCGCCGGCGAAGACGATGTGTTCGGGGGTGGTCAGGGGTCCGCTGCCGGCGGTGGCCTCGATGAGCAGCTGGAAGAGGAGCGGGACGCCCTGGATGAGGGTGACGGCGTGGTCGGCGACGAGGTCGCGCAGGTACGAGGGGGAGGCGCCGCGGTCCGGGTCGGCCAGGACGACGGTGCCGCCGTGGGCGAGGGTGCTCCAGATGTCCAGCAGGCAGAGGTCGAAGTTGAGCGGGGCGTAGTTCAGCACCCGGGCGCCGGGGCCGAGGGGGAAGGACTCGCCGGCCCAGGCGGTGAAGCGGGTGACGGCGCCGGTGGGGACGGGCACGATCTTCGGCAGTCCGGTGGAGCCGGAGGTGGTCAGCATGAAGCCGACGGTGTCCTCGGTCACCGGGGCGGGCGGCGCGGCGGGGCCGGGGGCCGCCGGGTCGCCGGTGAGGTCCACCGGGTGGTCGACGAGCGGGTGGGGCTCGGTGCCCAGGACCGCTCGGCAGCCGGCCTGCTCGTACAGGGAGCGCAGGGGCTCCTCGGGCAGTTCGCGGGAGGGCAGCAGGAAGGCGCGGCCGGCCATGAGGCAGCCGAGGACCAGGGCGACCGCCCCGGGCGACTTGCGGACGTGGAGCCCCACCGGGTGGGCGGGGTCGGGGACGGCGGCCTCGACGCGGGCGCGGGCGCGGACCGCCATGGCGTACAGCTCGCCGTAGGAGACGGGGCGGTCCTCCCAGACGAGGGCGGGGGCCTCGGGCCGTTCGGCGGCGTGTGCGGCGAACGCCTCGGGCAGGGTGCGGCTCATGACCGGCCGCCCGCGGCCCGCTCGGCGGTCTCGCGGATGGCGCGCACGCTGCGGAAGCGCGGGCCGGTGAGCTCGCGGTCGGGCACGACGACGCCGTGCGTCCGCTCCAGCCAGGAGGCCACCTGGAGGAGGCCGAGGCTGTCGATGACGGCGGTGGCCAGGAGGTCGTACTCGGGGTCGAGTTCGGCGATGTCGACGGAGGGGAGGAAGCGCTCGACGACGAAGCGGGCTATCTCCTCCTCCGTGACGGTGCCGGCCGGGGCCGGGGGCGTCCGGGACTCGGTGGTCATGGTGTCTCCTCTCGCGGGTCCCCGCCGGCCGGGCCCTGGGCCCGGCCGGGTGGGCGGCCTCACACCTCGATGAGTGTGCAGAACCAGTGCATTCCGGGTGCCGAGATGCCGGCCAGGGCGACCAGGTCGCCCTTGGCGAGCTCGCCGGCCTCGACGTGGCGCCAGAGGCAGACGAGCTGGTCGGCGGCGCCCATGTGGCCCAGCTCGCGGGCGAGTGCGGCGTTGGTGCGCTCGACGGGCAGTCCGACGGCCTCGCCGGCCTCCTGGACGGCTCGCTGGTTGTCGTTGATGAAGACGAGCCGGGCGATCTCGTGGCGCTCGCGTCCGGCGCGGACCAGGGCGGTGTCGACGACGCCGGCCAGCCGGGCGCGGATCTCCTGCTCGAACTCCTCGAAGCGGTCCGGGTCGCGGTCGAAGTGGCGGAAGACCGCGATCTTCGGGTCCACGTCCAGATTGCCCTCGCCCTCGGGCGCGACGGGCGCGGCGGAGCCTCCGTACTCGATGCGGAAGAGGTCGGCGTAGTCGGCGTTGGTGAGGTGGGCCGAGGAGAGCCGGCGCAGCCGGGGGTGGTCGCGCTTGAGGACGGCGGCGACGGCGCCGTCGCTGGCGATGGTGGCGTTGAAGTCCATCCGGTTGGCGTGCGTCTCGCTGAGCACGTTGACCAGGACCAGCAGGACGGTGTCCGTGTCGGGCGACAGGGCCATGGCGCCGGCGGCGTGGTCCAGGGCGGGCGACCAGGCGGCGCAGGACTGGGTGAACTGGACGGTGGGGACGGTGCGGCCGCCCAGTGCGCGGGCGACGGCGGCGGAGGTGTCCCAGCCGAGGTACTCGGGGATGTCGGAGACGCCGACGATCAGGAGGTCCAGGTCGTCCACGTCGAGGTCCGCGTCCTCCAGCGCCTCGCGTGCGGCGCGTGCGGCCAGGGCGGTGGGCGTGTCGCCCTCGCTCAGCCGGTAGTACGTGTCGTAGCCCATCTTCTCGGCGACGCCGGGGTCGGCCAGGTACTCGGCCGCGGTCTCCCGTACGTCGCACAGTTCGCCGAACGCCGTCCCGACGGCGACGATGCCCATCTCCACTGCCGGTCCCTCGATTCTCCGTCTGTCACTGCCGGAACCGCCGGCCCGGGTGTCATGCCGTCAGCGCGTCGTGCACGTCCTGCGCCCAGCGGAGCAGGCGCTCGTCCTCGCCGGCGGCGCCGGCGCACTGGAGGCCCAGGGGGAGGCCCGCCTCGGAGCGTCCGGCCGGGACCGTGACGAGGGGCAGGCCGGCGGCGCTCCAGGGGAGGGACATGACCGAGTCGCCGGCGTTGTCGAGTCCGCGGGGGGCCGGGCCGGTGGCCGCGGGGGTGATCCACAGGTCGACGCCGTGGCGGTGGGTCGTGTCGTCGAGGCGGTCGCGGAAGGCGGCGCGGGCCTTCTGGGCGTCGGCGTAGTCGGAGTCCTGGGCCGTGCGGCCCTGGATGATCGCCTCGGCGGTACGGGGGTCGTACCGCTCGGCATGGCGGTCGAACAGGTCGGCGTGGGCGCGAGCCAGTTCGTAGAGGTTGACGACGAAGAGGGAGAAGGCGTCCTGCTCGAAGTCGTCGAACACGGGGACCTCGCGGATCTCGTATCCGGCGTCGCGCAGGGCGGTCACCTGCCGGTCGAAGGCGGTGCGCGCCTCCGGTTCGGCGAAGCCGAGGTACGGGCCCACCGGGACGGCGAGCACCGGCCGGTCCGTACCGGCGCGCTCGGGGCGCCAGTCGTCGCAGAGGACGGAGGCGGCGAGGGCGGCGTCGGCCGCGGTGGCGGTGAAGGTGCCCACGGTGTCGTACGACGGGGAGGTCGGCAGGACGCCGTCGGTCGGGACGCGGCCGTGGGTGGGCTTGTAGCCGACGACGCCGCAGTAGGCGGCGGGGCGGATGAGCGAGGCGATGGTCTGGGTGCCGAGGGCCAGCGGGACGAGTCCGGCGGCGACGGCGGCGGCCGAGCCGCTGCTGGAGCCGCCCGGGGTGTGGTCGAGGTGGTGCGGGTTGCGGGTGGGGCCGGGGGCGGCGACGGCGAACTCGGCGGTCACCGTCTTGCCGGCGATCAGCGCGCCCGCGGCGAGGAGCCGCGAGACGGCGGTGCCCTGCGGGCCAGTCAGTTCCTCGACGGGCAGGGTGGAGCCGGCCCGGGTGGGCAGCCCGTCGACGTGCAGGATGTCCTTCACGCCGACGGGCACGCCGTACAGCGCCGGTCCGGTGTCCGGTGCCGGCCGGCGGTCCGCGAGGTCCCGTGCGGCCGCTCGTAACCGCTCCGTCCGCTCCGGCTCGTCCACGAAGGCGCGCACCGCCCGGTCCACGTCGGCGATGCGCCGGAGGGTGGCGTCCGTGTGCTCCCGCACGCCGGTGGCACCGGTGCGCAGGCTCTCGGCCACGTGGAGCAGGGACGTGGTCCGCACTGGATCTTCCATGGCTTCCTTCGTGTCTCGCCCCGAGGGGGAGGGGCGGGGGCCGGTACGGCGGGACGGGCGGGCCGTGCGGTCACGGGCCGGCCGGGGCTACTTCTCGACGGAGCGGTTCATCTCCCTGGTCTTGGTGACGACGCCGCCGAACATCGCGAGGCCCTTGATGAGCACGCGGGGGGTGCCGGGCTTGTTGTGCTTGCGGGCGCCGCGCTTGCCGAACACGCCGAAGAGTCCGAAGCCCCTGACCTCGACCTCGATGTCGTCGGGGAGGACGATCTCGGTGCCGCCGAAGAGCGCGACGGCCCGGATGACCGTCTCCTGCTCGGCGTAGCGCGCCTCGCTGAGGTCGAGCCGGCCGCCGCCCCACATGGACCAGGCGGTGAAGCGCGGCGGGACCACCCACTCGCCCTGGCGCTCGAACCCGCCGAACATGCCGAGGGCGAAGCGCGAGGTGGGCGCGCGGTCCACCACGAGGGCGTCGCGGGGGCCGATGTCCGGCAGTCCGCGGCCGGCCACGTCGAGCTCTCCGTGGGTCCTGGCCTCGTAGACCTGGGCCAGCCGGGCGTCGAGGTCGGCGATCTCCAGGCGGCCGGCGGCGACGGCCGCCCGCACCTTCTCGGCGACGCGGTTGCGGTCGTCGTCGGAGGCCAGGAGCTCGCTGCCCCGGGCCTTCTCCATCTGCTTGTTCTGGTCGTGATGTCCGGAGTGTTCAGTCATGTCGTCAACCCTTCCACACCCTGCTTCCGCACGGCGCTCGTCCTCTTCCGAACTGTCCTCTTTCGAGCGGTCGTTGGCGTCGGTGTCGACCACCGGCCCCGGAGCCGGCACGCCGGGAGGATCGATCTCCCGGACCTCGGCCAGAGGAATGTCGAGGAGGCTCAGCCTGCCGCGGGCGACGTGCAGGGCGAGGGCGAGGGCGGCCATGCACACGGCGAGGACGAGGACGGCGGTGCGGACGCCGAGCGCGTCGGCGAGGAAGCCGGCGGCCAGCGGGCCCGTCCACTGCACGGCCTGGACGCTGAACCGGACGACGGCGGCCAGCCGGCCCAGGTAGGCGTCGGGGACCAGCCGCACCTGATAGGACTCGATGACCACGTTCAGCGGAACCATGCTGGTCATCGCGACGAGCATGACCAGACCGATCTGCCAGGGGCTCGGCACCCAGACCACGGCGGCGAAGCAGGACACGAAGAGCCAGGCGGCCACCAGCATCACCCGCCGGGCGCCCATCCTCCGCATCAGGGCGGGGCCGACGGTGGCGCCGAGCAGGCCGCCGACGAGCGCGAGCGAGGTGGCGGTGCCGACGTCGGTGGGGCTGCCGCCGCGGTGCTGCACGAGGACCACGAAGAGCAGGGTGAAGCCCTCCGCGACGACGTTGAGCAGGGCGCCCCAGACGATGGTGAACACGAGGTACCGGCTGCCGCGGACGATCCGCAGGCCGTCGGCCATCTCGGTGAACAGGCCCGGTCGCGGGCCCTGTCCCGTGTACGGGTCGGGGCCCAGCGGGCGGCGGATCAGCGCCGAGGCGAGCGTGACGAAGAGGAAGGACAGCGCGTCGAAGAGGAACGGCATCCAGCGGGACATCGAGTAGAGCAGGCCGCCGAGCGGGGCGCCCAGCAGATGGGCGACCATGTCGCGGCCCATGCCCTGCGCGGTGGCCGTGGGCACCTGTTCCTTGGGGACGATCCGGCGCAGGGCGGACATGGACACGCCGCTGCGCAGTCCGGCGGCGAGGCCGCCGGCCAGGGCGAGCGCGTCCAGGAGGAGGATCACCGGGTCGCCCCGGTAGACCAGCAGGGCGACCGCGCCCATGGCGAGGGCCTGGCCGAACGACGCCGAGATCATCAGCGCGCGGCGCGATACCCGGTCGGCGAGGACGCCGCCGACGGGGAGCATGACCAGGGTGCCGATCATGTGGCAGGCGGTGATGACGCCGGCCTGGGCCACCGATCCGGTGGCGGAGAGCATCAGGAGGGGGAAGGCGAGGGTGGTGACGCTGGTGCCGAGGGTGGACACGCCGTTGCCGGTCCACCAGTACATGTAGTCGAGATTGCGCCACAGCGACGGGGGGGCGGTGTCGACCTCCCCGGTGCGCTCGTCCTCGTCGGAGCGCGGCTGCGCCGTGGCCATGCGTCCTCTTCCCCCGTGCCGTGCGGTGCCCGGGATGACCTCCCGGCTCCCGCCGATGCTCGTTCACCCGGGGACGGCCGGACCAGGCACTGCACCGGCAACTTCCGGCCGGAGTTGCCGCCGCGGCGGAGGGCTTCGGAGGCGTGCTGCGGGCGGTTCGAGGCGGGCGTTCCCCTGCCCGTGGGGGCGGCCCGGAGCGGGCATCGGAACGCCGGCTGTGGGTGGCCCGGGGCGGGCGTCGGAACGGCTCCGCGGGCCGCGCCTGACGGGCGTCGGAGCGGCTCTGCGGGTGGCCCGGGGGCGGGCGTCGGAACGCTCCTGCGGGCGGCTCCGGGGCGGGCGTCGGAACGCTCGCCCCGGGGCCGCCCCGGCGGGCCCGGCCCGGTGGGACGCGTCGGGTCCGGCCGGTCAGAGCCAGCCGCGTTCGGCCGCTCGGTAGCCCATCTCGAAGCGGCTCTCCGCGCCGAGGCGGGTGGAGAGGTCCGCGACGACCCGGCGGACGGTGCGCAGGGAGACGCCGAGGCGTCTGCTCACGGCGCCGTCGGTGAGTCCGCGCGAGAGCAGCCGGACCAGCTCGCGCTCCTGCGGGCTGAGCCCGTGCTCGTCGGTGCCGGTGTCGGTGCCGAGCGGGACGCCGCTCTCCCACACCTGCTCGAAGAGCGCCTGGAGGGCGGCGAGCACGCCCGGCGAGGTGATCTCCATGACGGCGTACCAGGGGTCGCAGGGGTCCACCGGCAGCAGGACCCGGCTCCGGTCGATGAGCAGCATGTGGACCGGCAGCGAAGGGACAGTGCGCACGGGGCAGCCCGACTCCGCGCAGCGGGTGGCGCGGCGGAGCGCGGCGGCGTCGGTGCGGATGCCGTCGGTGTAGACGGAGCGGTTGGCCACCTCTCTGTTGTGGACCTGGACGGTGAGGGCCGCGGCCAGTTCCAGCCATTCCGTGTTGCGGACGCCGCCGGGGACGAAGGCGAGCCATTCGGCCTCCACGTCGCCGGCGAGCTGCCAGAGCCGGTCGGTCACCGCCTCGCGGCCGGAGACGTGGACACCGCCCGCCTCCATGCCACCGGGGTGGCGGTCGGCGAAGTGCGCGAGGAGGTCGAGGACGGTGGCCCGGTCCTCCTCGAACTCCCTGATCCGGTCCTCTATCCCGGCGATCTGCCGGAGCAGCAGGGACTTCAGGCCGACGTTCGGGTCGACGAGCCGGCTGCGGCCCTCCCGCTGCGGCAGGAGGAGGTCCATCTTCTCCAGCCGCTCGATGGCGGAGCGCACCTCGCCCGCGGGCAGGGCGAGCTCCTTGGCGAGGTCGTCGACACTCTTCGAACTGCTGCCGATCAGCCCTCTGTACACGGCTGCGGCGAGGTGGTCGAACCCTAACCGTCCTAGTCTTCCGAGCATGAGCTCGCGTCCCCCTGTTCCCCGTTACCTTCGGAGCGCGCGCGGCTGGTCGTGCGGTCGAACGCGTACGCTCCCGGCTCTTCCACTTTCTACCCGATCACCCACTTGTGCGATCAAGAGGCCCGAAGGGGTGAATCCGGTTCCGCCGGTCGACCGGTGTGTGCCGAGCGCCGGGGCGGGCGGCCGGTGATCGGCGGCCCGCTGCCGGCGGGGGTGTGCGCGGCGGAGGCGTTCGGGGACGTCGGTCCCGCGGCCCGGGTGGCGCTCTTCCCGGCCGAACGGGCCGCGGTGGCGGGGGTGTCGCCGGAGCGGCTGCGCGAGTTCACCACGGTGCGCGGCTGCGCGCGGGCGGCGCTGGCCGGTCTGGGGGCGGCGCCGGCGCCGCTGGTGCCGGGGCCGCTCGGGGCGCCGGGCTGGCCGCCGGGGGTGGTGGGCAGCATGACGCACTGCGCGGGCTACCGGGCGGCGGTGGTGGCGCGCGCGTCGGCGTACGCCTCGGTGGGGATCGACGCGGAGCCGCTGGAGCCGCTGCCCGCGGTGGTGGCCGCCCGGGTGGTGGGCGCCGCGGAGCGGGCGTGGCTGCGGGAGGACTTCCCGCCGGACGGACCGCCCTGCGACCGGCTGGTGTTCAGCGCCAAGGAGGCGGCGTACAAGGCGTTCTCGCCGTGGCTGGGGGCCCGGTTCGGATTCCAGGACTTCACGGTGCGACCGTACCCGGACGGCACTTTCCTCGCGATACCCCCGGAAACGGAAATCTCGCTGCCGGTACTTTCAAAAGGCCCGCTGCTGGGGCGCTGGTCGGCGCGGTCGGGGATTCTGTTGACAAGTTTGCTCATTCAACAAAGTAAAACCTGATCCGGCGTCAGTTCACCTGTTCCTCACCCCGCCTTCCCCTCCACGGTTTATGAATCAGTGGCACCAAGCTGCCAACCAGCACTTCCTGCCACAGTCCCGCCCGCACTTCCCGGTTACGCTGATCCCGATCGGCCGCCTCCCGCTTGCAACCGCCGTCTTTCCCCGACCCCACAGATAAACCTCGGATAAAGGCAAACACCCACGGGAATTCGGGACCATCCATGCCCCTCTCCCGCAGATCGGCCCGGCACCAGGCGGCCACGACATCGTCATGTCGTCGCCGGAACAACACCGCTGATCCCCCTGCGCGTTGCAAGGCATTCCGCACACGATCCGGAGGGTGTTCTTCCCCATGCAGACCCCGAACGAGACCATCCCGTTCCGACCGACGGACATCCACAGCCTGAGAGACTTCCTGCTCCACCAACGCAGAATGTCGGGCTGGACGCAGGAAGAGCTGTCGGAAAGGTCCGGTGTCAGCGTCCGGACCATCCGCAACCTGGAGACGGGCACCAACATCAACCCGCGCCGCAGCTCCGTCTCCCTGCTGCTCAGCGCGTTCGGCGCCACCGCCTCCGCGCTCGACAAGGGAGCGCCCGCGGAGAGCGGCGGCTGGCCGGCTCCCGTCCCGCACCCCGAGGCCGAGCGGCCGGCGGCCGACTCGGGACCGCCTCCGTGGTACGGACCCCGCCCGCTTCCGGCTCCGCTGGTGGGCCGCCAGGCCGACCTGCGGCACCTCCTCGGCGCCGTCCAGCGCGGCCGGCTCGTCGTCCTGACGGGACCCGGCGGGGTGGGCAAGACCCGGCTGGCGCTCGCCGCCGCCGCCCGGCTGCTGCCGCTCTTCCAGGACGGGGTGGCCGTGGCCGAACTCCACGACTGCCCGCCCGAGCACCTCGACCCGGTCCGCGCCGCCAGCGAGCTCCACCGCATCACCGGCGACCTCGTCCGCTCCGACATCTCTACGCGCGAAGACGCGGGAATCCGCAGACAGTTGCTGGTGCTCGACAGCGCCGAGCACGTCGTGCAGCAGACCGCCCGGGTGGTCCGCGGGCTGCTCGACGCCCACCCCGGGCTGCACGTCCTGGTCACCTCGCGCCGCACCATGGCGGTGAGCGCGGCGGAGACCTGGGAGGTCGAGCCGCTGGACACCGGGATGCCGATGCGGGGGGAGTCCGCCGTGCCGAGCGCGGTGGAGCTCTTCCTGCGCCGGGTGCAGGCGAGCCTGCCGACGCTCGACCTGAGCAGCCGGCTGCCGCTCGTCCGCGAGCTGTGCGCCCTGCTCGACGGGCTCCCGCTGGCCATCGAGTTAGCGGCCGGCCGTCTGCGCTCGCTGCCGCTCACCTCGCTCCTGAACGACGACACGCTGTTCCACCTGCTGGCGCGGGTCGACGCGGGAGACCTCTCCCGGCACCGCACCCTGTCGAGCAGCGTCCGCTGGAGCTACGAGCTGCTGCCGACCGCCCACCGGGACCTGCTGCACCGGCTGACCGCCCTGCCCAGGACGTTCTCGCTGGACGAGGCGCTGACGATCCCCGGTCCCGGCGACCCGGCCGGCGCGCCGCACGTCGCCCATCTGCTGGCCGAGCTGGCCGACGCCTCGCTGGTGCAGATCCACCGCGAGCGCCAGTACAACTACCGGGTCCCCTCCCTGGTCCGGCACTTCGTCACCGAGGTCGCCGAACCGGCACAGGAAAGCGCCTGGTGCGCCGTCGGCTGACGGAACACCAGGCGTGAAGGGCGCATGATCGCGGGGGTCAGGCGCCGACCGCTTCCTTGACGGTCCGGAGCGAGAAGTGCTCCGGGCCGTCGAGCGAGGCCAGGATCCGCTCCTCCAGCCACGGGAGGAACGTCTCGTCCAGCTCGACCGCGGGGTCGATCCGCCGGAGGAGCCGCTGCAGGACCAGGACCAGCCAGCCGGTGCCGCCCTCGGCGGCGCGCTCCGCTCCGAAGGAGTGGAGCCAGGTGTAGAGGCAGGAGGCCGCGGCGTGGTGCACGCAGTGCTCCGCGGCCAGGTCCTGGCCCTCGGTGGACACCGCGTCGAAGGCGTCGCTGTCCACCCGGGCGTAGAGCGCCCGCCGGCGCTCGCCGAAGGCTTCCAGCACCTTCACCAGGGCTGCCCCCTCGGCGGCCGGCAGCTCGCTCCCGGCGATCCGGCGCGCCTCCTCGACCGCCGCGTCCCAGCCGCGCGTGATCTCGTCCTCGGCGGCGTTGGTGAGCCGCAGCGCACGGCCCGAGGGCTCCCAGCGCGGCGCCTCCCGCGACCAGTCGAACAGCGCGCTCAGCACTTCCTCGCCCTTGCGGGCGGGCCTCTGCGCCACCCGGGCCACGGCCCGCAGCTGCGCGGCGATGCCGTGCAGGTTGACGTGGGTGGTGCCCTCGAAGATGCTCGCGATCGCGTGGTCCCGCTGGAGCTTCTGGAACGCGCCGTGCGCGACGCCCTCGCGCAGGTAGCTGCGGGCGCCCAGGACGCGGGCCGTCTCCTGGACGACCTCCTCGCCGAGGGTCGGCACCAGGTACTTGACCACCGAGGACCAGAGGCTGAGCCGGGACGGCGCCACGGTGAGCGCCCGGGCCACCGGCAGCGCGGTGCACTCGGCGATCAGCAGGTCGAGGAAGCCGCCCAGCAGATGCCGCCGGATGACGGGGATCTCGTAGATCGGCGCCCCGTACAGGATCCGGTCCCTGGAGTGCCGCAGACCGATCCGGAGCACCGAGTCCATGGTGCCGACCGACAGGGCGCCGATGGCGGTCCGGGTGATCTGGAGGACCTGGAGCACCTCCGGCAGGCCCGCGCCGGGCCGGCCGATCAGGGCGGAGGACGGCACCCGGGTGCCCTGGAAGGTGAGACCGCTCAGGTCGTGGCCGCGCAGGCCGACCGTGCGGACGAACGGGTGGTTCTCCCAGGTCACCTCCTCCTGCTGCTGCTTGTCGATGAGCAGGAGGGAGGAGCCCGCGCCCTCGACCTTGGCGTAGACGGTGACGAAGCGGCCGCGGGTCGCGTTGCCCACCGGCCACTTCTCGCCGGTCACCACGTAGTCGTCGCCGTCGCGGACGGCGGTCGTCTCGTTGGTGCCCAGATCGCTGCCGTGGTCCGGCTCGGAGACCGCGAAGCAGGCGAGGTCGCCGGAGAGGAAGCCCTCCGCCACGCGCCGGCGCTGCTCGTCGGTGCCCCACAGCCAGACGGGGTTGACCCCGAGCACGGCCGAGCCGAACATCACCGCGACGGTGACGTTGCGGCGCGAGAGCGAGCGGGTCAGCAGGAACAGCTGCTCCAGGTCGCGCAGCTTGCCGCCGAAGGTCTCCGGCACCAGGTGCTCGGCGAAGCCCCAGGCCCGGATGGCGTCGACCGCGCCGGGCGGCAGGGCGCCGTTCTCCTCGTGCTCGACGATCTCGGCGAAGCTGAACGGCCCGCTCGGGGCCTCGGGGTCGCCGAGGGCCCGGTCCAGGTCCTCGGCGAGGGCGTAGGCCGGCCGGTCGAAGGCGCGCCCGCTCACGAAAGCGGGCTCTCGACGCCGTAGCGGGCGAAGACGTCCTCGACGACCTCGGCCTCGGCCAGCTGGGCCTGCCCCGCGGCCACCTCGGCGCGGACCAGCTCGATCACGTCGCCGACGTTCTGGAGCCGCATGGCCTCCTCGGGGTTGAGCGACCGGAGGCCGTAGAGCTCCTCCAGGTTGTAACCGAGCTCGGCGAGGACGAGGGAGTGGAAGCCGAGGTCGCCGATCAGCCGCTGGTCGGGGCCGACGGACTCGACCTTGCGGGGGGCGATCAGCTGGACCATCCCGCTCACGATGGCGGAGACGGCGTCGGTGCCGACGGCGGCAGGAGTGTTCGTCATGCGCCTCACGCTAGGCAGGGCGCGCGTCTCCCCCCAGGCATCGCGCCCGGCAGCCACGCGGCAACTTCGCGAGGGCACAGGCTACTTGCGGCGAAGTTGCCGCGGAGCTGCCTGGCCGACACCGGGCGGGGCCGCCCAGTCTTGCGGCCATGACCACTTATGACACCGCGTCCGCGGCGGGCCCGCTCGCCCCGCCCTCCTGGATCAGTGCCCGGTACGCCCGCGGGCTGCCCCGGCTGCGGCTGTTCTGCCTGCCGCACGCCGGCGGCGGCGTCGGCGTGTTCGGCCCGTGGCGGGCCCATCTGCCGAACGGCGTCGAGCTGGCGCCGGTGGAGCTGCCCGGCCGCGGCTCCCGCATCGACGAGCCGATGCCGCCGACCATGGACGCGCTGGTGGACGCGCTCCTCGACGGGCTGCGCGGCGAGCTCGACCTGCCGTACGCGTTCTTCGGGCACAGCTTCGGCGCGCTGCTCGGGTACGAGCTGACCCTGAGGATCGAGCGGGAGGCGGCGGCCGGGGGCGCGGTGCGGACGCCGAGCGCGCTGCTGGTGTCGGGGTCGCGGGCGCCGCACGTGCCGCTGGGGCGGGGCTCGGTGGCCTCCGGCGACGACGCCGGGCTGATCGACTGGCTGAGCGGCACGGGCGGGCTGCCGCCCGAGCTGCTCGAGTTCCCCGACTTCCTGCGGGACCTGCTGCGGGCCGTGCGCAGCGACATGGCGTTCGCCGAGGGGTACCTGGCGGCGGGGCCTGAGCCGGTCGGCTGCCCGCTGTCGGCGTTCGCGGGCGCGGAGGACACGGTGTCCACGGTGGCGCAGGTCGAGCCGTGGGACCGGTACACGACCGCCGCGCACGCACTGCGGGTCCTGCCCGGCGGCCACTACTTCCCGCAGAGCCACGCCCGGGAGACGGTCGGGGCGGTGCTGGCGGAGCTGGCGGCGGTCGGGGCGGTCTGAAGGGGGCGGGGCGGTCCGGGGCGGGGCCAGGCGGGACGGCGGGGGCGCTCGCGAGCGGGGAGTCCGCGGGCGTACGGGGGGGCTGCGGGGGCAGTGCGCTCGCGGGCGTACGGGGTGAGGCGGGGCGGCAGGCGTACGGGGCGGGGCGCCGGGCGGCTCACCGGGCGGGCGGGGGGCCGTGCGGCGTACCCCCGGCCCGCCGGGAGTGTGTCAGGTCCGGGGGCGCAGGGCCACCGGGAGGGACGACAGGCCGCTGAGGAAGTTGGAGTAGACGTACGACTCCTCCCCCGCCGGCTCGGCGTGCCCGACCAGTTCAATCAGGCTCTCCAGGAGCGCCGTCAGCTCCGCCCTGGCCAGGAAGGCGCCCAGGCAGAAGTGCGGTCCGTAGGCGAAGGACACGTGCTTGTTGGGCGTGCGGGCGAGGTCGAACGCGTCGGGCCGTTCGAAGATCCGCTCGTCGCGGTTGGCCGACGCCATCCAGGTCGTGACGACATCGCCCTCCTCCACGAACTGGCCGCCGAGGACGACGTCCTGCGCGGCGGTGCGGCCGGCGTGCAGGGCCGGCGTGGTCCAGCGCAGCACCTCCTCCACCGCCGGGGCGAGGGCGGCCCTGCCGGAGACGAGCGCCTCCCACTGCTCCGGCCGTTCCATCAGCGCGCGGAGCCCGCCGATCATGGCGAACCGGGTGGTCTCGTGGCCGCCCATGATGATGCTGTAGCAGTTGAAGACGATCTCCTCGTGCGTCAGCGTCCGCCCGTCGATCTCCCGGGTGACCAGCAGGCTGACGACGTCGTCGAGCGGCTTCTCCGCGCGGGAGCCGGCCAGCTCGGAGAAGTACAGCAGCAGGCCGTTGCGGGAGGCCCAGGTCGCCTCCTCGGTCGGCACGCCGTCCGGCGAGGAGAGGGCGGAGGAGGTGAGGTCGATGATGTGCTGCCGGTCGGAGACCGGGACGCCGAGCAGGTCGCAGATGGCGGCCAGCGGGATGTGCGCGGCGACCTCGGTGGCGAAGTCGACGGTGCCGCGCCCGACGGCCTCCGCCACCAGGGCGCGGGTGCCGCGCCGCACGCTGTCGACGACGACGTCGAGGGCGCGCGGCGAGAAGGGCTTGAGCAGGGCGCTGCGGAGCGCCTTGTGGGGGCGCCCGTCGGTGACGGCGAGCATCTTGCCCGCGGCCGAGTCGCCGCCGGCCAGGAGGGTGTCGAGGACGTTGCCGTGCTCCGAGGTGAAGGCGGCGCTGTCGGCCAGGACGGAGACGACGTCGTCGTAGCGGCTGATCACCCAGAACCCCGGCCGGCCGGCGCGCGGCGGCTGCCAGTGCACCGGCTCCTCCTCGCGCAGCCGCTGCCAGTGCGCGCCCAGGTCGTGGCGGGCGTGCAGCAGCGGGTCGGCGAGGTCGACGTCCTCCAGGGTGCTCGTTCCGAGCGCGGGGCGGCTGGTCATGGCGGTCATCTGGCTCTCCGGCGGGTGGTGCGGACGCGGATCGGGGCGGATGCGGATCGGAGGTGGGCGGGGGTCGGGGTCGGGGGGGGGGGGCGGCCCCCCCCCCCCCCCCCGGGGCCCGGGCGGGGGGGGGGGGGGGGTCGGTGGGGCCCGGGGACAAAGCGGTGGGGGCTCCGGCGGGCGCGGCGCCGGCGCCGACCA
>NZ_JBIAMB010000027.1:0-119268 GCF_042873895.1 Streptomyces sp. NPDC004435
GTAGACAGCTACGCTCGCGATCCCGGCATCCCGGCAGGCACGGGCGACACGAACAGCGATTTCGCCACGGTTGGCGATGAGCACCTTGCGCACGACGATTCACTTCTCCTGATGTCCGGGTACGGAATACATGACTTCCTCCACCTTGACCAGCACTCCTTCAGGAATCAACCTCCGCCAGTACAGGGTTCGGTGAAATGCGGGGGCTCCACGAGGAGAATTCACAGATTTCCGAGACGGAACCCGACTCCCCTGACGGTGAGGATCCACCGGCTGGAGCCGAGTTTGTTGCGCAGACTGCTGACATGGGTGTCGATGGTGCGTCCTGGACGCGACCAGGAATCCTCCCAGACCTGGGTCATCAGCTGTTTCCGGGAGACGACGCTGTCGGGCTGGGAGGCGAGCAGGTGCAGCAGGTCGAATTCCTTGCGCGTCACGTCGACCGGCTCCCCGTGGAGCCGGACCTCGCGGGTTCCCGCGTCGATGCGCAGCGGGCCCCGGGTGATGACCTGGGCGAGCGCCGGCTGCATGCGGACCCGGCGCATCACAGCCTCGATCCGCGCCATCAGTTCGCGGAATCCGTACGGCTTGACCATGTAGTCGTCCGCGCCCGCCTGCAGGCCGAGGACCCGGTCCAGTTCGGTGTCCCGGGCGGTGACCGCGATGACCGGGGTGTCCGCGTCGGCGCGGACGCCCCGGCAGACCTCCAGGCCGTCCAGGTCCGGCAGGTCGAGGTCGAGCAGGATGAGGTCGGCGTTCCGGTACTCCCGGAGGGCCGCGCTCCCGGTGGCCACGCTCTGCGCCCGGTACCCGTGCCGACGCAGGCCCTGCACCAGGGAGTCGGCGGCGCGCGGCTCGCTCTCCACGACGAGCACCCGCAGGGCTTCCTTGCCCGGGGCGGACGGCGCTGCCGGTACGCGCGAAGCGGGCACGTCCCTCCCCTCCCCGTGTTCTCGCGGTACGCGTGCTTCGAGTAGGTCTGTGGACTGCCGCTTCATCTGCCGCTCCTGCACATCCGCGCATTGGCGCATCCCCGTTGTTCCTTCAACCAGGAGATTACAAACCGCTGATCCGGTTTGTCAAAGACCTGACCAGCGATGACGGAGCGTCAGCTCCGGCATGCCGGTCGCAAGAAGGGCCGGAAACTGCCCTTTTGGGTCTCAATGTCACCCTCTCGCGTCACCACCCGCTCCCCAAGGAGCGCGGCCCGACTGTATGCAAACCACGCAGTTGGTTTGGTATATTCCCGAGTACAGTCACCGCCGCCCCGCGCGGTGCCCTTCGGGAGCCACGAGTGAGCAAACAAGAACGGGCCGCCCGCACCCGCTACGCACTGATTCGCTCTGCGGCCGAACTGTTCGAGCAACGTGGGTACGCGCAGGCACGCCTGGCCGAGATCAGCGCCGGCGCCGGAGTCAGCTCCGGAGCACTGCACTTCCACTTCGAGAACAAGGCGGCGGTGGCACAGGCCGTCGAGAACGAGGCGTCCCGGTCCCTGCGCCGCGCCGCGCGCGCGGCGCAGGAACGGAACGCCGCGGCGCTGCAGACACTGACGGACACCTCGCACGCCCTGGCGCGCCTGCTGCAGCAGGACGTGGTGGTACGCGCCGGCTACCGGCTCAACTGCGACGCCGTCGGGCGTCCGGAGCTGAATCTGCGCCAGGAGTGGCAGAGCTGCGTACAGTCGCTCCTCTCCCAGGCCGCCGACGAGGGCGCGCTCGCCGACGGGGTGTCGCACCGCGAGGTGGCCACCGTCGTGGTCGCGGCGACCACCGGACTCGAGGTCCTGGCCGGGGACGAGACCGAATGGCTGTCGCGCGCCTCGCTGACCGTGCTGTGGCGGCTGCTGCTGCCCCGGATCGCCACCGTCGCCGCGCTCCGCGCGGTGGACCCCCGCGGCGGGGACTCCGTCATCGTGGCGCTCGAAAGGGCGACCCCGCGGGCCCCCGTGCCGCTACCGGCGCAGACGCCCCCGCGGAAACCCGCGGAACCCTGAGGGCCCGGCCCCGCCCCCGCCCCACCCCGCCCCGCCCCCCACTGCCTGACCCTCGGGCCCGGCCGCGACGCCGACCCGGCGTCACAGAACCGTCCGTGCCGCGACGCCACCGCCCCGTCCGCGGCCCGAGGACGCCGGACCGCCGGGTCACCCCTGGCGACCGGGGGCGGCCCGGAGGGCATCGACCGGCAACTCCCCCGCCGTGCCCGGTCGATGCCCTCCCCTCCCCCTCCCCTCTCCCCTCATCTCCCCCCGATCTCTCACCCACCCCATCCCTGACCCCCTCACCCTTCCTTGACAAACAGTCCATCCGGTTTGTTATTTTCTCCGTAAGCGCCGGAGCGGGAGGGTCTGCCCGTCCCCGCGACGGCGGACGAGTCCGGTGGCCCGCCCACCGGCCTAGAGCACGGGGGCTCATGGTGGAGACGGGTTCTCCCTCCGATCACGCGGGCATCGGCCTGCTGGAAGCATTCGTGGGACGCGGATTCGCCGCGGCCCTCCAGGACGGGCTGCGACGTTCCGCCCCGGCCTACACACACGGGGTCGCCCACACGGTGACGAGCCGGACGGCGCCCCGGACCCGCGGGGCGGTCCCCGCCCCGCGCCGGGCCGAGGACGGACCGGCGGACGGGGTGCTGCGCCCCACCGAGGCGGTCGCCGTCCTGCGCCGGTTCGACGAGCGGCTGCCCGCCGTCCTCGGGCTCGCCCCCTCCCCGGACTCCGAGGACGGCGCCGTACGGATCGTCCTGAACGTCTACGCCCGGCGCGTGCTGGAAGACGCCCAGGGCATCGCCACCGGTGCCGCGCCCCGGATCGTGCCCCACGGCCCGGCCGTCCCCGCCCTGGCTCCCGCGCTCGCCTCCGCGGCCGGCGCCCTGCTGACCGAGTGCGCCCTGCGCCACGTCCTGGCGAGCACCCCGGCCGCCCACGCCGTCTCCCGCGCGACCGCCCTGGTCAAGCCGCTGAGCCAGGCGATCCGCGAGCACCACACGGCGGCCTTGCGGGCCCCCTCGTCCGCACCGGGCGGCGGGGACGGCGACCCGCTCGCCGCCGAAGGGGCCCTCTGGCACGAACGGCGCCGCCTCGCCCGCGAGTTGCACGACGAGCTCGGTACCCGGCTGTCGGAGGCCCTGCGCCTGCTGGAGTGCGCGCGGCGCACCGAGGACCGCCACGGTCACCTCGACGCCGCCGCGGACTCGTTGCGCGCGGCCGTCGGCCAGGCCGGCGACCTCATCACGGGGCTGCGCAACGACACCGCGCTCCCCACCCTCCGCCAGGCGGTCGAGGAACTCGCCGACCGGACGGCGCCCGAGGCGGCGCCGCCCGTGACCGTCGTGTGCACCGGCGACGAGCGCCTGATGCCCACCGCCTGGCGGCGCGAACTGCTGCTCGCCGTGCGGGAGTGCCTGCGCAACGGCCTCGTCCACGCCGAGGCCGGCCGGATCACGGTCACCAGTCGCGTCACCCGCCGCTGGTGCCACGTCCGGGTCAAGGACGACGGCGTCGGCTTCCTGCCCGACCTCGACGGCCCCGGCGCGCGCGGCCACGGCCTGCGGTCCGTCAAGGACCGCGTCGAGCACATCGGAGGCCGGCTCTCGATCGAGAGCGTGGTCGGCGAGGGCACCACCGTCGACATCCACGTGCCGCTGCGCCCACGGCCCTGAGCCGCCGTCGCCCCGGCACTCTCCGTACCGGCAGCCCCACACGGGAAGACCGGCACCATACCGGCCGAGCGGTTCTTATGGTGCCGGGGGCAGGTCCCGGGGTCGGCCGCCGCACCACCGCCCGACCCCCAGACCGCCATCCGTCCGGTCGCCCGGTCGTCCGGTGCCCCCGCCCGACCGGGCGGGGGCACCGACGCGCCCTGGGGGGTCCACCCACCCCGCCCCGCCCTGCCCGCCCGTCTCCACCCGACCGGCGCGGCCCTCCGCGCCGCGCTCCCCGGGCGACGGCGCCCCTCCCTCCGTACCCCGCGACCTGATCCCGGTCGCCGGCCCGCGGGTGGTCGCCGCACGGGGTGCCCCGGCACCCGCCCCGGCAGCGTCCCCGCACACCCTCTTCACACCGATACGGGAGAACAGAAGTGGCCCTCCAGCCAGAGCCCGCGACATGCCCTTTCGTCCTCGACCCGCAAGGGCGTGACATCCACGCCGAGACGGCGGCCATCCGGAACCGGGGAGGATCCGCCGTGCGGATCGAGCTCCCCGGCGGAGTCCCGGCCTGGTCGGTCCCCGGCTACGACACCGGCAGACGCCTGCTCGCCGACCCCCGCCTCTCCAAGGACCCCGAGCGGCACTGGCCCGCCTGGATCAGCGGCGAGGTGTCCGCGGACTGGTCCCTGTCGATGTGGGTGTCGATCCGCAGCATGTTCACCGCGTACGGCGCCGAGCACGCCCGGCTGCGCGGCCTCGTCGCCTCCTCCTTCACCGCCCGCCGGACCGAGGCCATGCGCCCCGCCGTCGAGAAGGTCACCGCCGAACTGCTCGACCGGCTGGCGGCGCTCCCGCCCCGGCACCCCTTCGACCTGCGCGCCGAGTTCGCCGTCCCGCTGCCGGCCCGGATCATCTGCGAGCTGTTCGGCGTCCCCGAGGAGACGCGGGGCGAGCTGTGCGCGCTCTTCGACCGCCTCTTCGAGACCTCGACGGACATCGCGGAGGTGCGGCACTGCGCCGGTGTCCTGTACGGACTGCTGACCGATCTGGCGGCGGCGAAGCGCCGCGCGCCCGGCGACGACCTCACCAGCGGTCTCGTCCACGCCTGGCAGGCCGAGGGCCGCTGCGACGAGCAGGAGCTCCTGGACACCCTCGTCCATCTGCTGTCGGCGGGTTACGAGACGTCCGTGAACCTCATCGACCACGCCGTGCACGCCCTGCTGACCCATCCCGACCAGCTCGCGCTGATCCGCGCGGGCGGGGCCTCGTGGGAGGACGCGGTCGAGGAGACGCTGCGCTGGCAGCCGCCCGCCGCCCACCTCCTGCTCCGTTACGCGGTGGAGGACGTCGACCTCGGCGACGTCGTGATACCGCGGGGCGACGCGGTGGTGATCTCCGTGGCCGGCGCCGGGCGGGACCCCGGGACGCACGGCCCCGACGCGGACGCCTTCGACGTCACCCGGGCGACCCGGCGCACCCACCTCTCCTTCGGGCACGGCGCGCACCACTGCCTGGGCGCGCCGCTGGCCCGGATGGAAGCCGTCATCGCCCTGTCGGCGCTCTTCGAGCGGTTCCCGCACCTCGCGCTCGCCGCGCCCGGCACGGAGTTGCGGCCCCTGGCCTCGTTCATCTCCAACGGCCACCGGGAGCTGCCCCTGGTGACCGGCGGGGCCCGCCGGGGCCCCGCCGGTCCGTCACGCGCCGGAGACCGGCCCTGACCCGAAGGCCGGCGAGCGCACGCCCTCGATGACGCAGCTGAACGCCGTCCGGCCGCGCTGGACGCCGAGGACCTCGACGGCCCGCGCCCCCCGCAGCCGGGTGGGCACCTCGCGGGCCTCGATCCAGCAGGGGGCGTCGAACTCGACGTACTGCCGGGCCGTCACATCGGTGGAGACCGGGCAGAACGCCGGGTCTCCCACGAAGGCGTAGGCCGCCTGGTGCGCGGCCTCGGTGAGGACGAGGCCCGGCACGTGGTCGACGGCGTGGTCGAAGAGCGCCGGGTTCCCGGTGTCGCCCCGCAGCAGCCAGCGGCCGGGGCGGCCGGTCGGGGCGAGGGCGACCTCCGACTCCGTCCTGCGTCCCACCAGCGCGGGCGGCACCGGGGCGGGGGCGGTGCCGGGCCGGGCGGCCGCGTAGGCGCCGCGCAGCCTGCGGTAGACGTCCTTCGACACCCAGCCGAAGCGCGAGGAGCTGGTGAGGAAGACCCCGCCGGCGTGCCGGACGGTGATCCCTATGTCGAGGGTGCGGCGGCCGGACAGGACGCACACGGCGGTCGCGGTCATCGGCCCGGGGGCCAGGCCCGCCGTGGGGTAGTGCGGGTGGGTCTCGTACCGCATCGAGTCCATCAGGAACTCGTGGGAGCGGGTGATGCCCAGTCCGGCGTGGGCGACGAGGAGGCCCGTCTGCCGGATCGTCTGCGCGACGAGCATCTCGGAGTGGGCGGCGCCGGGGGCGGCGTCGAAGAAGCAGTGGCCCCCCGACCAGTCGACGTCGAAGGCGAACTCGGTCTCGCTGCGGCGCCACCAGCGGGTGACGAGGACGTCCCGCTCGTCCACGCGGTGCGTGAACGAGGGCGTCGGAGCCGGCAGCGGCAGCCCGTCGGACGGCGACGCGCCGGTGGTGGACAGGCACGGCGTGCTGCCGGGACGGGTGGTCTCGGTGTCGCGCGACATGACGTCGATCATGGTTCCCCCGTGTTCGGATCGGTGACCGGAAAGGTTCCGGTCTCCCCCTTGTTCGGTAAGATACGGACGAGCCGGTTTTCTTTTCAACCCGGGCCAGTACATAGGTTGGTCAAACAACAGATGGCAAGGAGGCCATGCGGTGGCACGACAACCACGCGCTATCCGAACCCGCAACGCGGTACTGACGGCTGCTGCGGAGGTGTTCGCCCGCCGTGGTTACGAGGCGGCGAACATCGCCGAGATCCTCACCCAGGCACAGGTGACCAAGGGCGCCCTGTACTTCCACTTCGCCTCCAAGGAGGAACTCGCCCGCGGGGTCCTGGAGCACGCGGTGACCGGCACGGTCGAACACCCGGTCAAGGTGCAGGCGCTGGTGGACACGGGACTGCTCCTGTCGCGCCGCCTGCCCAACGAGCCGATCCTGCGGGGCGCCGCCCGGCTGGCGGCCGACCAGGGGGCGGGCGCCTTCTTCGGCGGCCCCTGGCCCATGTGGACGGACCTCACCGCCCGGCAGCTCGCCGAGGCGAAGGAGGCGGGCGAGATCTACGAATCCGTCGACCTCATGGGGACGGCGGAGGTGCTGGTGGGCGCGTTCACCGGCATGCAGCTGATGGCCCTGGCCTCCGGCACCGAGCAGGAACTCGTCCGTCTGACGTCGAAGCTGTACGAGCTGCTCCTGCCGGGGATCACGATGCCGGCCGTCCTCCAGCGCGTCGACACCTCCCCGGCCCGCTCCGACGCGCTGCTCGAACAGGCGCGCGCGCAGAACGCGGCCGAGCCTGCCCCGGAAGAGGCGGCCCAGTCCGCGTGACGGGGCCGCGCTCCCCGGGAGCGCCCCGCGCGGTCAGGGCAGCAGGACGACCTTGCCGGTCGTGCGGCGCTCCCGCAGGTCGGCGTGGGCCGCGCGGGCCTCGGCGAGGGGGTACGCGACGCCGGTCACCGGACGGAGCCGGCCCTGGAGCGTGAGGGCGAAGAGTTCCTTCAGGGGTTCGTGAAGGGCCCCCGGGCGGGCCAGAGTGGGTCGCAGCCAGAAGCCGACCACGGCCGCGTTGAGCCGGCTGAGCCGCTGCGGGTCGAGCGCGGCGAAGGCGGTCCGGGAGGCGTTGCCGTAGGTGACGAGCCGTCCGAAGTCGGCGAGCGAACCGAGCGCGTGGTCGAAGAGCGCGCCGCCGGCCGCGTCCAGGATGACGTCCGCGCGCAGCGGCAGCGGATAGCGGGCGGCCTCGTCGGCGCCCAGTTCCAGCGCGAGTCGCTCCTTCTCCGGCGTGGACGCCTGCGCGAGGACGCGACCCGCGCCGAACTCCCGGGCCAGCTGGACCGCGAGGCTCCCCACGCCGCCCGCGGCGGAGTGGACCACGACGCTCTCGCCGGGCACGAGCCGGGCCGCGGAGCGCAGCAGGTGCCAGGCGGTGAGCCCTTGGGTGAGGAGGGCGAGGGCCTGTGCCGCGTCCAGTTCCTCGGGGACCTCGACCAGGGCCGACTCCCGGGCGACGGCCTGTTCCGCGTAACCGTGGACGACCTTGGCGAGGACCCGGCGGCCGTCGCCGGTGCGGCCGACCACCTCGCTGCCCGGCACGTACGGCAGCAGGTCGGAGGAGAGGTAGGACCCGTCCGTCTGGAAGGTGTCGGCGAAGTTGACGCCGGCCGCCTCCACGGTGATCAGGGTCTCGCCCGGCCCGGGCACGGGGGCGGGGACGTCGACGGGCGTGAGGACCTCGGGACCGCCGAAACGGTCGAACCGTATCGCGAGCATGGTCAGGAACGTTACCCGGCTTTCCGACGACCCGGCGGTACAACCCTCGGCCTCGCCGTCCCATCGCCGGGCGAGGTGCCGCACGCCTCGGCGGAACGCGGGGACGGCCTCCGTGCCGTACGCGTCGATGGTGGTCCACAACCCCCCGGCGGCCCGGTTCCGCAGGCAGCGCGGGGTCAGTGGCCGCGGCGGACGCGGGCGGCCTTGCGGGCTTCGGCGAGCTTGCGCTCCTCGGCGGAGCGGCGGGACTCGTTCTTGGCACGGCCGGGCTTGCCGGGGACGGTGCCCATGCCGCGGAACTGCGCGCCGCCGCGCTTGGGGCGCTCGGCGCTGGGCGCGCTGCCGGCGACGGGGACGCCGGACGGGGCCTTGGCGCCGGTGATGCGGCTGAGCTCGGCCTCGCCGGAGCGGACCTGGGTGACCCGGGGCCGCAGCCCCGCGTCGGCCATGAGGCGGAGCACGTCCTTGCGCTGGTCGGGCACGACCAGCGTGACCACGGTGCCGGAGCCGCCGGCCCGGGCGGTGCGCCCGCCGCGGTGCAGGTAGTCCTTGTGATCGGCCGGCGGGTCGACGTTGACGACGAGGTCGATGTCGTCGACGTGGATGCCGCGCGCGGCGACGTTCGTGGCGACCAGGACCGGCACCTCGCCGGTGCGGAACCGCTCCAGCGTGCGGGTCCGCAGCGGCTGCGACTTGTCGCCGTGCAGGGCGGCGGCCCGTACGCCGCTGCCGAGCAGGTGCGCGGTGAAGCGGTCGACGGCGGCCTTGGTCGCCAGAAACATGATCACGCGCCCGTCGCGGGCGGCGATCTCCGTGGCGGTGGCGAACTTGTCGGCGCCGTGCACCTGGAGGACGTGGTGCTCCATGGTGGTGACGGCGGCGGCCGAGGGGTCCACGGAGTGGACCACCGGGTCGTGGAGGTAACGCTGGACCAGGAGGTCGACGTTCCGGTCGAGGGTGGCGGAGAACAGCAGCCGCTGGCCCCCCTCGCGGACGAGGTCGAGCAGGCCGGTGACCTGGTCCATGAAGCCCATGTCGGCCATCTGGTCGGCCTCGTCGAGGACGGTGATGCCGACCCGGTCGAGGCGGACGTCCTTGCGCTCGACGAGGTCCATGAGCCGGCCGGGGGTCGCGACGACGACCTCGGCGCCCTCGCGGAGCGCGGTGGCCTGCCGGCCCATCGACATGCCGCCGACCACGGTGGTCATCCGCAGCCGCAGCGCCGCCGCGTAGGGGGCGAGCGCGTCGGTGACCTGCTGGGCCAGCTCGCGGGTGGGGACGAGGACGAGGGCCCGCGGCTTGCGCGCCTCGGCCCGCAGCCCGGCGGTGCGCGCGAGCAGCGGCAGCCCGAAGGCGAGGGTCTTGCCGGACCCGGTCCGCGCCCGCCCCAGCACGTCCCGCCCGGCGAGGGCGTCCGGCAGGGTGGCGGCCTGGATCGGGAACGGGGTGGTGACGCCCCGCGCGCTGAGCAGTTCCCGCACCTCGGCGGGCAGCCCGAGCTCGTCGAAGGAGCCGACGGCGGGCAGGGCCGGCGTGTGGCTGACCGGCTGCGCGAAGTCGTCCTTGGAGGCGGAGGGACGGGGGCCGCGGTCCGGGCGGGGGGAACTGTTCATGGGTTCCATTGTGGGTCACCCGCGGGGTCACCACGCCCGGCGAACGGACCGGTCGGCCCGGCGGCGGGGCGGTAGATGCCGTTCGACGGGGAGGAGGTGGGGCGGGGGCGGTCAGGGGCTGGTGGTGGAGACCGCGAAGACCCGGGGGAAGGCCGGGTCCGTGAGGTCCACGGTGAGGTTGGTGGCGGGGCGCGGTTCCTCGCGGGTGACCGTGGTGCCCGCCCAGGTCAGGCCGTCGTCGAAGGTCCAGCCGACGATGTCCGCGTCCCGGTCGGAGACGCTGATCAGGCCCGGGGTGAGCGCGGACCGGCTGGTGCCCGACTCGGCGAGGAAGGTGTCGAGGCCGGTCGCCGTGGTGGTGAACTGCACGTACAGCCGGCTGGTCCGCCAGTTGCTGGTCTCGTAGTAGGCCACCCCGGACGCGCCCGCCGGGACGGGGACCTCGAAGACCCGGCGCTTCATCAGCGAGGGCCAGTTGTCCTGGAGGCCGGCGACGGAGGACTCGCGCTCCTTGTCGATGCCACTCTCCCGGCTCTGCCCGGCGGAGATCACCAGATAGCCGGCCGGGATGCCGACGAGGAGGACGATGATGACCGCCGTCAGCCAGCGGCGGCGGATCATCCGCCCCCGGTCCTCCGGCATTCGCTCCCGCGGCGTCCGCTGCTCGGGCAGCCGCTCCTCCGGCCGCGGGGACGGACGGTGCACGGTCATGAGCCGGGGTCCTCGGGGGTGCGGGAGGAGCGGCCGTGCGTGCCCGGGCGGAACGCCTGCGCGTACCGCTCGTACCTCTCGTACCGCTCCACCCGGCGCCGGTTGGCGCGGCGGAAGCGGCGGGCGACGAGCCGGGCCAGGTCGGCGGCGCCGACCATGCCGGCCTCGGGGCCGAGCTGCGCGCGGGTGATCCGGGCCTCGGGGCGGTAGCCGCGGCCGGTGAGGTGGCGGCGGAAGGCGTCCCGGGCCGGGCCGATGAGCAGGTCGTCGGCGGCGGAGACGCCGCCGCCGATGACGAAGCAGGAGGGGTCGAGGGCGGCGGCGAGGTTGGCGATGCCGACGCCGAGCCACTGCCCGATGTCCTGGAGCAGTTCGACGCACATGGCGTCGCCCTCGCGGGCCAGCTCGGTGATGAGCGGGCCGGTGATCTCGGGGACGTTCCCCTTCACCCGGTCGATGATGTTGTACGCCACCGGGGAGTCGGCCGCGGCGAGCTCACGGGCCTCGCGGACCAGGGCGTTTCCGGAGCTGTACTGCTCCCAGCAGCCGCGGTTGCCGCAGGGGCAGCGGTGGCCGCCGGGCACGACCTGCATGTGCCCGAACTCGCCGGCGACGCCGTACTTGCCCCGCTTGACCCGGCCGTCCTCCAGGATGGCGCCGCCGATGCCCGTGCCGAGGGTGATCATGACGAGGTGGTCCTCGCCGCGTCCGGCGCCGAAGCGCCACTCGGCCCAGGCGGCCGTGTTGGCGTCGTTGTCCACCATGACGGGGACGGCCAGCCGGTCCTGGAGGGCGTCGCGGAGGGGTTCGTTGCGCCAGGCGAGGTGGGGGGCGAAGAGGACGCGGGCCCGGTCGGCGTCGACCCAGCCGGCCGCGCCGATGCCGACGGCGTGCACGTCGTGGCGGTCGGAGAGGTCCAGGACCAGTTCGACGATGGTGTCCTCGACGACCTTGGGGCTCTTGGACTTGTCCGGGGTCTCGGTGCGGATCTTCTCCAGGATGGTGCCGTCGGCGTCGACGACGCCCGCCATCACCTTGGTCCCGCCGATGTCGATGCCCACCGTCGGCACCCGGGGCGCCGAGAGGTGGGAGCGCCGCTCGCGGGTCCCGACGGTCCGCAGGACACCGCCCCGGGCCGCGGAGTCACGGTAGGTGTTCACCGGCTCGATTCTGCCAGGCGGGAGGTCGGGTCCGCGTGATGAAACCTCGGGGCGGGTCACGGGCCTGAGGGGCGCTCCAGCTCGTGGCGGAGGTCGTCCAGCTCGCTGCCGCCCGCCATCTGGCGGGTCAACTCGTCGAGCGTCACCGACGCCTTGGTGTGGCTCGCGGCCATCACCCCGCGCTTGAGCAGCACGAACCGGTCGCCGACGAGATAGGCGTGGTGGGGGTTGTGGGTGATGAGGACCACCCCGAGACCCTCGTCACGGGCGGCGGCCACGTACTTGAGGACGACGCCGGACTGCTTGACGCCGAGGGCGGCCGTGGGCTCGTCGAGGACGAGGACCTTGGCGCCGAAGTGGACCGCGCGGGCGATGGCCACGCACTGGCGTTCGCCGCCGGAGAGGGTGCCGATGGGCTGGTCGACGTCGCGGAGGTCGATGCCCATGCGGAGCAGCGCCTCGCGGGTGGTGGTCCGCATCCGTTCGACGTCGAGCCGCTTGAAGGGGCCCTTGCCGCGCGTGGGCTCGGAGCCGAGGAAGAAGTTCCGCCAGACGGGCATCAGCGGGACGACGGCGAGGTCCTGGTAGACGGTGGCGATGCCGCGGTCGAGGGCGTCGCGCGGGTTGGCGAGGCCGACCTCCTCGCCCTCGATGCGGAAGGTGCCGGCGTCGTGCCGGTGGAGGCCCGCGACGATCTTGATGAGGGTGGACTTGCCGGCGCCGTTGTCGCCGAGGACGCAGGTGATCTCGCCGGCCCGGACCTCCAGGGAGACCCCTTCGAGGGCGCGGATGTTGCCGTAGTACTTGGAGACGTCGTCGAGCTGCACCAGGGGGGCGGTGTCGGTCGTCACTTGGTGGCCTCCACGCGCTTGCGGATCCAGGCGTTCAGGAGCGTGGCGAGCAGCAGCATCGCGCCGAGGAAGAACTTGAACCAGTCGGGGTTCCACTCGGCGTAGACGATGCCCTTGCTGGTCATGCCGAAGATGAGGGCGCCGACGGCGGAGCCGATGGCGGAGCCGTAGCCGCCGGTGATCAGGCAGCCGCCGATGACGGCCGCGATGATGTAGATCAGCTCGTTGCCGACGCCTTCGCCGGACTGGACGACGTCGAAGGAGAAGAGCAGGTGCTGGCCGGCGATCCAGGCGCAGAAGGCGACGCCCATGTAGAGGCCGATCTTGGTCCGGTGGACCGGGACGCCGACCGCGCGGGCCGCGTCGGCGCCGCCGCCGACGGCGAAGATCCAGTTCCCGAAGCGGGTGCGGAGCAGGATCCAGGTGGCCACCGCGACCAGGCCGAGCCACCACAGGATGGTGACCTTGAACTCCACGCTCCCGACCGTGAGGGTCGAGGCGAAGACGGAGTGGGCGGAGGGGAAGCCCTCCATGTCGGCGATCGACTTGGTGGAGACGGTGCCGGCGATCAGTTTGGTGAGGCCCAGGTTCAGGCCGGTCAGCATGAGGAAGGTGCCGAGCGTGATGATGAAGCTGGGCAGTTTCGTACGGGTCAGCATGAAGCCGTTGAAGGCGCCGACGGCCAGGGTGACCAGGAGCGAGACGCCGACGCCGACCCAGACGTTCGCGGTCATCTGGTAGCTGAACATCGAGGACACCAGCGCGGAGCTGGTGACCAGGACGCCGGCCGAGAGGTCGAACTCGCCGCCGATCATCAGCAGCGCGACCGGGACGGCCATGATGCCGAGGGTGGAGGCCGCGTAGAGGACGGTGCCGAGGCTGGAGGGGCGCAGGAAGCTGTCGGCGGCGACCGCGAAGAAGACGAAGACGGCGATCGCTCCGACGATCGAGCCCAGTTCGGGGCGGGCGAGGAGCTTCTTCAGCGGGGTGGTGCGCAGCAGCCGTTCGTCGACGTGGTCGACACCGTCGCCCGGCGCGGACGGGGGTGCGGCGGCGCTCATCGGGTCCCCCGCTCCGTGTACCGCTTCAGGGCTCCGGCCTGGTCCTTGGTGATGATCTGCGGTCCGGTGAGGACGGGCTTGCCGCCGCCGAGGACGTCGGCGTTGTAGCGGTAGAGCCAGAGCAGGTCGACGGCCTCGTACCCCTGGAGGTACGGCTGCTGGTCGACGGCGAAGCCGAGGGTGCCGGCCTCCAGGGCGGCGGCGACCTTGGCGTTGAGGTCGAAGGTGTCGATCTCGGCCTTGCTGCCGGCGCTCTTCGCGGCCTGCACGGCGGCGTCGGCGAAGGGGGCGCCGAGGGTGAGGACGGCGTCGACGTCCTTGTCGGACTGGAGCTTGGCCTCGATGGACGCCTTCACGTCGGGCATGTTGGTGCCGTCGACGTAGAGGTTGACCAGTTCGCCGCCGAAGGTCTCCTTCGTGCCGGCGCAGCGCTGCTCGTGGCCGACGTTGCCCTGCTCGTGCAGGACGCAGAGGGCCTTCTTCCTGCCGCGCTTCGTCAGCTCCTCGCCGACGGCCTGGCCGGCGACGGTCTCGTCCTGGCCGATGTGGGTGAGGGCGCCGAAGGCCTTGGACTGCTCGGCGCCGGAGTTCACGGTGATCACCGGGATGCCGGCCTTCACGGCCTTCTCGACGGCGGCCTTCATGGCGTCGGGCTTGGCGAGGGTGACGATGAGCCCGTCGACGCCCTTGGCGACGTACGAGTCGATCAGCTGCGCCTGCTGCTGGGACTCGTCGCTGTGGGCGTAGAGGAAGTTGATGTTGTCCTTGGCGGCGGCCTGCTCGGCGCCGTTCTGGACGATGTCCCAGAAGGTGTCCCCGTCGCCCGAGTGGGTCACCATGGCGAAGGTCCAGCGGGGGGTGTCGACGGCCGCCCGGCCCTGGGCCGCCGCGGCCTTGCGGGCGTCCTCCGCCCGCTTGCCGCCGGTGCTGCTGCACCCGGCGAGCGACACTGTGAGCGCGACGGCGAGCACGGCGCCGAAAGCGGCGCGTACCCCTCCTGTCCGAAGCCCTGTCCGAAGCCTGGTCACGAGGCCGTGCCCTCCTTTGTGTCCTTCTGCGTGCATTGCAGTATCGGTCATGCGGGTGGCGGGGCTCGCCGCGGGGCCCTTCCCGCGCTCCGGCGGCCCTACGGACGGACCATCAGCCGGAACTCGAAGGAGTAGCGTCCGGGGCGGTAGAGGTGGGAGCCGGACTCGACGGGCCGGCCGGTGGCGTCGAAGGTGACGCGCTCCATGGTGAGCAGCGGCGCGCCGGGCTCCTCCGCCAGGAGGGCGGCCTCCTCGGGCGCGGCGGCGCGGGCGCCGATGGACTGGCGGGCGGTGTGCAGGGTGAGCGCGGCCGAGCGGAGGAGCCGGTAGAGGCCGGTGGTCTCCAGGGCGGCGGTGTCGACGAGCCCGGCGGGGAGGTGGTTGCGGAGGTAGGCCAGGGGCTCGCCGTGGGCGGTGCGCAGCCGCTCCAGGTACTGGACCTCGGTGCCCTCGGGGACGCCGAGGGCGGCGGCGACGGCGGGGCCGGCGGGTTCGAGCCGGTCGGCGAGGACGCGGGTGGCGGGCCGGTGGCCGGCCGCCTCCAGGTCGTCGTAGAGGCTGCTGAGCTCCGGGGAGCGGCGGACGCGGGAGTGGACGACCTGGGTGCCGACGCCCCGGCGGCGGACGAGGAGTCCCTGGTCGACGAGGGTGCGGAGGGCCTGGCGGACGGTGGGCCGGGAGAGGCCGAGGCGGGCGGCGAGGTCGATCTCGTTGCCGAGGAGGGTGCCGGGGGCCAGCGTGCCGTCGGTGACGGCCTCCTCCAGCTGCCGGGCCAACTGGAGGTGGAGCGGGACCGGGCTCGTACGGTCCACGGAGAACGGCGGCAGGGGGGATCCGGACTGCTGGGCCACGGGTGGGAGCGTAGCCCCGCCCCGGGATGCCGGGAAGGCGTCACGTCGGCTCCACCGGGACTCCACCGGTGCTTGTCCTGACAAACCTTGACACCGTCCCGCGAGCGCCCCACGGTGGGGCCATGCGCATCGGACTCATCGGTACGGGCCGGATCGGGAGTTTTCACGCGGGGGTCCTCGCCCGGCATCCGGGGGTCGGCGCGCTGGTCGTCGCCGACGCCGATCCGGCGCGGGCCGGGGCGGTGGCCCTGGCGGTGGGCGCCGAGGCGGCGCCGGACGTGCCGGAGCTGCTGGGCCGGGGCCTGGACGCGGTGGTGATCGCCTCGGCGACGGCCGCGCACGCGGAGCTGATCGCCCGGGCGGCGCGGGCGGGGCTGCCGGTCTTCTGCGAGAAGCCGATCGCGCTGGACGTGCCGGGCACGCTGGCCGCCCTGGCGGCGGTGGCGGAGGCGGGCACCGAGCTCCAGCTGGGCTTCATGCGGCGCTTCGACGCGGGGTACCGGGCGGCCAGGGAGGCGGTCCGCGCCGGGCGTCTCGGCAGGCTGCACACGGTCCGGACGGCGACCTCGGACCCGGAGCCGCCGCCCGCCGCCTATCTGCCGCTCTCCGGTGGTCTCTTCCGGGACTGCATGGTGCACGACGTCGACATCGTGCGGTGGGTGACCGGCCGGGAGGTCGTGGAGGTGTACGCGCGCGGCTCGGACGCGGGCCCGGCGATGTTCCGCGAGGCCGGTGACGTGGACACGGCGGCGGCGCTGCTCACCCTGGACGACGGCACCCTGGTGTCGGCGACGGCGACCCGCTGCAACGGCGCCGGCTACGACGTGCGGATGGAGCTGGCCGGCGACCGCGACCAGCTCGCGGTGGGCCTGGACGAGCGCACCCCGCTCACCTCGCTGGAGCCCCACTCCCCCGCGCCCCCGCCGAAGCCGTGGCCCGGCTTCCTGGAGCGCTTCGCCCCGGCGTACGAGGCGGAGCTGGACGCCTTCGTGCGCCTGGTGCGCGGCGAGGGGCCCAACCCGTGCGACGGCCGTGAGGCCCTGACCGCGCTCCGGGTCGCGGACGCCTGCGAGCGCTCCCGACGCGAGCACCGGCCGGTGCGGGTGGACCGGGCCGGCTCTTCCTGATCCGGAGGGACGGCCCGGCCGGCCGCGCGGACCGTCCGCGTCACCCTACTCACCGGCAGGGCTGTCGGTCCCTTCGTCGAGGAGACCGGCGTCGTGGACGAGGAGGGCGATCTGGACCCGGTTGTTCAGGTCGAGCTTGGCCAGCAGCCGGGAGACGTACGTCTTCACCGTCGGCACGCTCATGAACAGCTGCTCGGCGATCTCGGCGTTGGAGGCGCCGCGCCCGACGGCGACGGCCACCTCCCGCTCGCGCCCGGCGAGCCCGGCGAGGCGTTCGGCGGCGGTGTTCCGGCGGGGGCGCGCCTCGGGCAGGCCGGCGACGTGGCTCATCAGCTGGCGGGTGACGGCCGGGGAGAGGACGGGGTCGCCGGCGGCGACCCTGTGGACGGCGGCGACGATCTCGGCGGGCGGGGTGTCCTTGAGGACGAAGCCGGCGGCACCGGCCCGCAGGGCGCGCAGCACCTGCTCGTCGGCGTGGAAGGTGGTCAGGACGATCACCTCGGGCGCGCCGGGCCGGGCGCGCAGCAGTTCGGTGGCGGTGAGCCCGTCGACGTGCGGCATGCGGATGTCCATGAGGACGACGTCGGGGGCGAGGCGGGCGACGAGGTCGGGGACCTCGCTCCCGTCGGAGCCCTCGCCGACGATCTCGACGGACGCGTCGCCGCCGAGCATCAGGGTGAGGCCCGCGCGGACCAGGGGGTCGTCGTCGACGAGGAGCAGCCGGATGGTCATGGGGGCCACGGTAGCCAGGCGGTGAGGGCGAAGCCGCCGCCGGGGGCCGGGCCGTGGTCGAGTCGCCCGCCGGCGAGGGCGGCCCGTTCGGAGAGCCCGATGAGGCCCTGGCCGGAGCCGGGGACGTGCGGGACGGGCCCGGCGGGCGCCGGGTTGCGTACCTCGACGGTGAGTCCTTCGCCGGGCCGGCCGCGCAGGGTGACGGTGACCCGGGCGCCCGGGGCGTGCTTGCGGGCGTTGGTGAGGCCCTCCTGGGCGATGCGGTAGACGGTGCGGCCGGTGGCGGCGGGCACGGAGCCGGGCTCGTCGACCGTGGAGTCGAGGAGGACGCTCATCCCGGCCTCGCGGGACTCGTCGACGAGCGCGCCGAGGGTGGCGAGGGTCGGCTGCGGCCGGTCGCCGCCGCCGCTCTCCTCCCCCGGGGCGCGCAGCACGCCGATGATCTCGCGCAGGTCCTGGAGGGCGTCGTGGGCGCTGTCGCGGATGACCCCGGCGGCGCGGGCGATCTGCTCGGGCGGGGCGTCGGGCCGGAACTCCAGGGCGCCGGCGTGGACGCTGAGCAGGGTGAGCCGGTGGGCGAGGACGTCGTGCATCTCGCGGGCGATGGCCTCGCGGGCGAGGCGCTGGGCCTGGGCGGCGCGCAGCTCGGCCTCCGCCTCGGCCCGCTCGGCCCGCTCGCGCAGCGCCTCGACGAGCTGGCGGCGGGCCCGCACGAGCATGCCCCAGGCGGTGACGAGGAGGGTGAGGGCGACGCCGAGGACGATCCCGAGGACGACGCCGGTCTCGGGATCGGGGCGGACGAAGACGGTGGCGAAGGCGCCGGCGAGGGCGATGCCGAGGACCCAGACGATCTCGCGGAAGGGACGGCGGACGGCGACGCTGAAGAGGCTCGCGAGCATGGCCCCGGCGGCGACGGGGACGAGGGCGCCGACGACGGCGAGCGCGGCGGCGAGGCCGACCGGCCACCTGCGGCGCAGCCAGAGCGCGCAGCAGGCGAGGGCGCCGACGATCTGGTCGATCAGGTTGACGGCTTCGCTGTTGTAGCGGCGGCTGGTGTCGGCGGCGACGAGCCCGAAGAGCGCGGCGAGCAGGAAGGCCAGCGTGTCGACGACCCAGTCGCGTACCGTGCGGCGCGGCCGTGCGGCCCCGTTCCCGCCCGGTTCGACCAGGTGGGAGGGGAGCAGCCAGCGCTGCCGGTCGGTTCGCGTCATATCGGCAATGTACGCAGCCGGGGGCCGCCGCACCGGTCCGCGGCGCCCGGCCGCGACCGAAGTCGCGCACATCGATACTTCGGTCGCGGGGCGGTCGACCGACGGCCGAAGCGGCCGGCCGGGCGGCGGGCCCATGATCGCCGCATGAGGAGATTTCTTGAGGTGACCGGCTTCCTGCTCACCGTGTTCGGGGTCTGCGGTGTGGTCCGGGAGCTCACGGGCGACTGGTTCTCGTTCATGGGTGTGACCCGCTTCCTGACCGAGGGCGTGTGGTTCCTCGAAGGCCGCGAGGTCTTCGCGAACATCGTGATCGCCGTGCTCGGCATGGTCCTGATGATCGTGTCGGAGCGGGTCGAGAAGCGGGCGTGAACCTATCGGGCGTCCGCGTCCGCGTCGGCGTTCCGTCGTCCCCAGGCCGTTCCGGCGAGCACCAGGGCGGCGCCCGCGAGGCCGAGGACGCCGGGGCGGTCACCGGCCAGGGCGATGCCGGCGAGGGCGGCCCACAGCGGCTCGGTGCCGAGCAGCAGGCTGACCCGGGAGGGCGAGGTGCGGCGGACGGCCCACATCTGCACGAAGAAGGCGAAGAGCGTGCAGAAGACGGAGAGGAAGATCAGCCCGGCCCACTCGCGGGGGCCGAAGTCGAGCGCGGTCGCCCAGGGGGTCGCGCCGCCGCCGGCGGCGGCGAGGACGGCGAAGACCAGGACGGCGGTGCCGAGCTGGACGGTGGTCAGCGAGAGCGAGTCGGCCGACCGGACGGCCTTGATCCGGGCCATGGCGAGGACGTGGACGGTCCTGGCCACCGCCGCGAGGAGGATCAGCAGGTCGCCGAGGGAGGGGGTGGTGAAGCCCGCTCCCTGGGTGAGCAGGACGACGCCGGTGACGGAGAGGGCGGCGGCGCCGAGGAAGCCGCGCGACGGTCTGGTGCGGGTGACGGCGGCCTCGGCGAGCGGGGTGAAGATCATGGTGAGGCTGATGATCAGGCCCGCGTTGGTGGCGGAGGTGTGGACGACTCCGTAGGTCTCCAGGAGGAAGATCCCGGCGAGGATGCCGCCGAGCAGGGCGGCGCCCCGCCACTGCGCGCCGGTCAGCGCCCGCAGCCCCTTCCAGCCGGCGGCGACCAGGACGGGCACCACCAGCGCGAAGCGCAGCACGAGGACGGCGACGACGGTGTGGCTGGTGGTGATGCCCTTGGCCGCGAGGTAGCTGCCGCCCCAGAAGACGGCGACGAGGAGCAGCGGCAGATCGGTGAGCCAGGCGCGGCGCCGGGCGCCGAGCGGGACGGTTCCGGGGTACGGCGAGGCGGACGAAGCGGCCATCGGTGAGCGTCTCCAACTCTGCGGGCGGGGTGGAGACTACGGCGGCTCTCACACGGAACGATCACCGTACCGGCGGATCCCGGTGGTGACTACACCCTTTTCTCAGGCGTAGCTGCCGTACGTGGGGCGCCCGGCTCGCTCGTACGTGTGGAGGGCGACGCCGGTGCTCGTGACGGCCGACCGGGTGAGCCGGAAGGCGGTCGGCAGGTCGCCCTCGCCGAAGAACCGCCGGCCGGTGCCGAGGACGACCGGGAAGACGTGCAGGTGCAGCGTGTCGATGAGGTCGTGGGCGAGGAGGGTGCGGGCGAGTCCGCCGCTGCCGTGGATCTGGATCTCGCCGTCGAGGCGTTCCTTGAGCGCGGTCACCTCCTGGACGGCGTCCCCGCGGAGCAGGGTCGTGTGCGCCCAGTCGGCGGAGTCGAGGGTGGTGGTGGCGACGTACTTGGGGAGGGCGTTGAGCTTGCTCGCGACGGGGTCGGCGGGGTCGTCGTGGTGGGGCCAGTACCCGGCGAAGATCTCGTAGGTGCGCCGTCCGAGGAGGAAGGCGGTGGGCCGGGCGAAGATCTCCTCGACGCAGCGCAGGAAGTCCTCGTCGCCGAAGGGCACGGACCAGCCGCCGTGCTCGAAGCCGCCGCTGCGGTCCTCGTCGGGCCCGCCGGGCGCCTGGTGGACGCCGTCGAGGGTGAGGAACTGGGTGAGGCTGAGGGTGGCCATGACGGAGTGCCTTTCACTGGACGGGGATGTCTGCTCCCATCCGTATCGACCCCGCCGGGCGCCGCAACTCATCGGTGCGCGCGGAACTCGGCGTCCGAAGGCCGCCAGCGCCCGCTCCCCGCGCCGAGTTTCCTTGAACCCGCAACCACTTGTGTGATTCGAGGAGGCAGGGAGCGATGTCCGTGATGAACGGGACGGCGGTGCTGGTGACGGGCGGCAGCCGGGGCATCGGCGCGGCGACGGCGGTCAGGCTCGCCCGGGAGGGCGCCGACGTGGCCTTCACCTACGTACGGGACGAGGCGGCGGCCAAGGAGGTCGCGGCCCGCATCGAGGCGGAGGGCCGGCGGGCGCTGCCGCTGCGCGCGGACGCGGCGGACGCCGGGGACGCGACAGGCGCGGTGCACCGGGCGGCGGACGACCTGGGGCGGCTCGACGTCCTGGTGAACAACGTCGGGATCGGGGTCCTCGGCCCGCTGGGCGAGCTGACCCTCGCCGATGTGGACCGGGTGCTCGCGGTGAACGTCCGGGCGGCCTTCCTCGCCTCGCAGGCGGCGGCGGAGCGCCTGCCCAACGGCGGCCGGATCGTCACGATCGGCACCTGCATGACCCAGCGGGTGCCGGGCCCCGGCGGCACGCTGTACGCGCTCAGCAAGGCGGCGCTGGTGGGCCTGAACCGGGCGCTGGCCAGGGAGCTGGGCGGCCGGCGGATCACCGCCAACATCGTCCACCCGGGCCCCGTCGACACGGACCTCAACCCGGCGGACGGGCCGATGGCGGAGGGGCAGATCGGGCTGACGGCCCTGGGCCGCTTCGGCACCCCGGACGAGGTGGCGGCGGCCGTCGCCTACCTGGCGGGCCCGGAGGGCCGCTACGTGACGGGCGCCGAACTCTCGGTGGACGGCGGCCACGCGGCGTAGGGGGCGAGGACTCGTTCCCGTACGGCGGGTCGCGTCTGTCCGGACGCGGCCCGCAGGGGAGGCGAACCGAGCCCCAAGAAATGGGGTGAGAGCAGAGGGCGCACCGGTGCTGTCGGGTCGGTGCGCCCTCTGGCCGGGCGGGGTGTCGTGCCCGCCCAGTAGGGGGCCCGGACCGTGGTCCGGGGTGTTGCCGGGGGCCGGCCGGTGTCGGCCGACCGGGCCCCGGGGTCGTACGGGCTCGGTCAGCCGCCGAGCTCCTGGTGGCGGGCGGTGAGGCGGGCCGCGCCCGCTTCGGTCAGGGAGCCGAAGAGGCGGAGGCGGGAGATGCCGCCGTCCGGGTAGATGTCGATGCGTACGCGGGAGCCGACGGCCGGGGCGTCGAGGACGAACCGGTGGTTGGTGTCGGGCTGGAGCCGGGTCCGGGGAAGGATCTCGGTCCACTCCTCGGAGCCCTCGGCGGCGACGGAGAGCGCGGCCCAGCCGGCGCTGTTGCCCTTGAGGTACGCGGTGTCGATCTCGACGGCGCGGATGGCGGACTCGGCCACGAGGGAGTAGCGGATCCAGTCGTTGCCCTTGTCGCGGCGGCGGCGGGTCTCCCAGCCGTCGTCCATCTTGCGCGAGCGGCCGGGCTGGATGGTGTTGGTGGCCGGGGAGTAGAAGCGGTCGGAGGCGTCCTCGACCTGGCCGCCGTTCTCGAGGGCGGCGAGGTCGAAGGTGCCGAGGACGCCGAGCCAGGCCGGGTCGGGGGCGACCTCGCCGTACACGCGGAGGCGGGCGATGCCGCCGTCCGGGTGCTGGTTGACGCGGAGGTGGGTGAAGCGCTGCTCGACGTCGACGGCGAAGCCGTTGGCGGCGTGGCCGCCGATGGCGGTGCGCGGGACGAGGGTCGTCCACTTCACGTCGTCGGCGAGCAGGTCCTCCGGCGAGGGCGAGCCGGCGACGGAGGCGGCCTCGACGGAGACGGCCTGCGGGTAGTTGCCGCGGAAGTGGGCGGTGTCGACGACGATGCCGCGGATGACGCCGGGGGCGCCGAGCCGGACGAGGGCCCAGTCGTGGTCCTCGGCGGTCGGGTGCGGCTCGGCGGCGGAGACGCCGCGGCGGCGGCGGGTCTCCCAGCCGTCCATGATCTTGCCCTTGTGGCCGAAGTGCTCGGGGTCGAACTCGGCGGCCTCGGGCTTGAGCATGTTCTCGCGCTCGGCGAAGAACTCGTCGTTGGCGGCGATGACGCCGGCGCCGAGGCGGCGGTCGGCGAGGTCGGCGTACTGGGTGAAGGGGAACTCGGCCGTGCGGTAGTCGGCGTACGGGTCACCGCCGCCGTAGGGGCTGGCGTCGCCGGTGAAGGAAGGTATGCCGGTCACGGGTCAGTTGTTCCTTTCGAGGAGGCGGCCGGAGGGCTCGGCCAGGGTGCCGCGGTCGTTGATCCGCTCGCCGCGCAGCCAGGTGGAGCTGACCACGCCGTGGAGGGTCTTGCCCGCGTAGGCGGTGATGCGGTTGCGGTGCTGGAGCTCGACCGGGTCGACGGTGAAGGTGGCCTCGGGGTCGATGACGGCGAAGTCCGCGTCACGGCCGGCCTCGATGGCGCCCTTGCGGTCGAGTCCGGCGAGGCGGGCGGGGCCTTCGGACATCCAGCGGACGACGTCCTCCAGGCTGTGGCCGCGGCGGCGGGCCTCGGTCCAGATCGCGGGCAGGCCGAGCTGGAGGGAGGAGATGCCGCCCCAGGCGGTGGAGAAGTCCGGGGTCTTGAGGTCGGCGGTCGACGGGGAGTGGTCGGAGACGATGCAGTCGATGACCCCGTCGGCGAGCCCCTGCCACAGCGCGTCCTGGTTGACGGCCTCACGGATCGGCGGGCAGCACTTGAACTCGGTGGCGCCGTCCGGGATCTCCTCGGCCGTGAGGGTGAGGAAGTGCGGACAGGACTCGACGGTGACCTTGACGCCCTCGGCCCTGGCGGCGGCGATGAGCGGCAGCGCGTCGGAGGAGGAGAGGTGGAGGACGTGGACGCGGGCGTCGAGCCGCCGGGCCTGGTTGATCAGGTTCTCGATGGCGGTGTTCTCGGCGTCGCGGGGCCGGGAGGCGAGGAAGTCGGCGTACTGCTCGGACGGCTTCTGCGGGGCGGCGGCGAGGTGGTGGGGGTCCTCGGCGTGGACGATCATCAGCCCGTCGAAGCCGGCGATCTCGGCGAGGGAGCGGGCCAGCTGCTCCTGGTCCAGCTCGGGGAACTCGTCGACGCCGGAGGGCGAGAGGAAGCACTTGAAGCCGTAGACGCCCGCGTCGTGCAGGGGGCGCAGGTCCTTGACGTTGTCGGGCAGGGCGCCGCCCCAGAAGCCGACGTCGACGTGGGCCTTGGCCCGGGCCACGTCCTGCTTGGTGCGCAGGTTCTCCACGGTGGTGGTGGGCGGCAGGGAGTTGAGCGGCATGTCGACGATCGTGGTGATGCCGCCGGCGGCGGCCGCGCGGGTGGCGGTCCAGAAGCCCTCCCACTCGGTGCGGCCGGGGTCGTTCACGTGGACGTGGGAGTCGACGAGTCCGGGCAGGATCACGTCGTCGCCGACGTCCTCCAGGACGGCTCCGGCGGGTACCTCCGCGTCGTACGGCAGGACCGCCGCGATCGTGCCGTCGGAGACGGCGATGGCCGCCGGCCGCGTGCCCTCCGGGGTGATGACCCGCGTCGAGCGCAGTACCAGGTTGACGTCCACCTTGCCCCTTCCCGTTCCGCTTCCGCGAAGCAGAATTTCAACGAACTGTTGAAGGAGTCTGCGGCCGGGACGAGATGTCGTCAAGGGCGGGCCCGGCGTCGCGACCCGCGAGGGAGTCTACCTAGAGGTTTCCACAAAGTGGAATAGGAATTTCGTACAGTAGAAGGTAGCTCCGTACAGGAGGGGCGGACCCGACCCCCGCCGCGCAGCCGCCGACAACGGACAAACACCCCGCTGACCGGCCCGGACGCCGAGCCCCGCACACTGTGCCCGGCCCGACGGCCCGGTAGGCTGCTGCCTTGCCCGCCTGCCCCGAAAGGACCGTTGACGTGCCGACGTCCAGCGCCAGCACCACCGACGCCGCCAAGCCCGCCGCGAGCGGTGGCGTCCAGTCCCTTGAGCGCGCCTTCGACCTCCTCGAACGGATGGCCGACGCGGGGGGCGAGGTCGGGCTCAGCGAGCTCTCCGCCAGCAGCGGGCTGCCGCTGCCCACCATCCACCGCCTCATGCGCACCCTCGTGGCCTGCGGCTACGTCCGCCAGCAGCCCAACCGGCGGTACGCGCTCGGCCCCCGCCTGATCCGCCTCGGCGAGTCCGCCGCCCGCCTCCTCGGCACCTGGGCCCGCCCCTACCTGGCGCGGCTCGTCGAGGAGACCGGCGAGACGGCGAACATGGCGCTCCTCGACGGCGACGAGATCGTCTACGTCGCGCAGGTGCCGTCCAAGCACTCCATGCGCATGTTCACCGAGGTCGGCCGCCGGGTGCTGCCGCACTCCACCGGCGTCGGCAAGGCCCTCCTCGCCCACACCCCGGACGACGAGGTACGCGCGCTGCTCTCCCGCACCGGGATGCCGGCCGCCACCGAGAAGACCATCACCACCGCGGACGGCTTCCTCGCGGCGCTCGCGGCGGTCCGCGACACGGGGTACGCCGTCGACGACAACGAGCAGGAGATAGGCGTCCGCTGCCTCGCGGTCTCCGTCCCCGACTCCCCCACCGCCGCGGCCATCTCCATCTCGGGCCCGGCGGGCCGGGTCACGGAGGCGGCGACGGAGAGGATCGTCCCGATCCTCCAGGAGGTCGCCCGCGAGCTCTCCACGGCCCTCGCCAACACCACCGGCAACGGCCAGGCCTGACCCGGAAACGCCGCCGCGCCGGTCCACCGCACATGCGGGTGGACCGGCGCGGCGGCGTTTCGGCGGCTTTTCTCGACCGCCGGCGCGGCGGCTTCTCGGAAGCGCCCCTCCGACAGACCCACCGTGTTCCCGACGGCGACCCGCCGGCGGCGCCCTCGGCAGCCCGCCTTCCGGCGGCTGCTCAGCGGCGCCCCTCCGGCAGAGCCGCCGCGGGCTCGCCCGTCAGGCGGCCGTCCTCGACCGTCGCCACCCGGTCCGCCACCGCCAGGTGGGAGCGGTCGTGGGTGACCAGGACCGTCGCCGTCCCCCGGTCGCGGGTCAGGCCGGCGAGCAGCCCGACCACCGCCGCCCCCCGCTCGTGGTCGAGCGCGCTCGTGGGCTCGTCGACCAGCAGCACCGCGGGCTCGTTCATCAGCGCCCGCGCGATGTTGACCCGCTGCCGCTGCCCGCCGGAGAGCTGGTGCGGCCGGCGGCCGGCCCGGTCCGCGAGGCCGACCGCGTCGAGCAGCTCCATGGCCCGGTCCCGTACCGACTTCGGCGGACGGCCCGACAGGTGCGCCATGACCTGGAGCTGCTCGGCCGCCGTCAGCGAGGGCAGCAGGTTCGGCTGCTGGAAGACGATCCCGATCGACGTCCGCCGCAGCGCCGCCCGCCCCGCCGCGTCGAGCCCCGCCGTGTCCGTGCCGGCGACGACGACCCGCCCCCGGTCGGGCGTCACGAGGGTCGCGGCGACGGCGAGCAGGCTGGACTTGCCGGAGCCGGAGGGGCCGACGACGGCCGTCATGCGGCCCGGCGGGACGGTGAGGGAGACCGCGTCGAGCGCGGTGAGGCGTCCGTCGCCGTCCGGGTAGGTGAGGGTCACGGCATCGAGTGCGAGGCTCATCGGACGCTCCCGAGCGCGGTGAGGGGGTCGACGGCGGTGATCCGCCGGATGGAGAGCGCGGAGCCGACGGCGCCGAGCAGGATGATCACGCCGGCCGGGCCGAGCACGGTCAGCGGCGCGAGCACGAAGGGCACGTCGCCGCCGCCGACCAGCGCGCCGATGCCGAGGGCGAGTCCCGTGCCCAGCAGCGTCCCCGCCACCAGCATCAGCACCGCCTGCCCCAGCGCGTCGCGCAGCAGGGAGGGCGTGGAGGCGCCGAGCGCCTTGAGGACGGCGACGTCACCGCTGCGCTGGATGGTCCAGACGGTGAAGAAGGCCCCTATGACGAGCGCGGAGATCACGAAGAGGAAGCCCCGCATGAGCTGGAGCGAGCCGTTCTCCGCCTGGTAGGAGCCTATGGCGGTGAGGGCGCCGTCCACCGTCCGCGCCTCCGTGCCGGCGGCCGCGTCGCCCGCCGCCCAGTCGGCGTCGCCGCGCAGCGCGATCACCGTCGCCTGCTCCTCCGTGGTGGTGCCGGTGTGCCCGAGCCGCTGCCAGTCGTCGAGCGAGGTCCACACGACGGGCGTGTGGCTGTACGAGGCGTCCCCGGCGATCGCGGCGACGGTGACCTCCAGCGGGCCGAGCCGGACCGCGTCCCCGGGACGCGCGTCCAGCTCCTTCGCCGCCGACTCGGACAGGACGGCCCGGCCCGGCGCGACGGCCGCCGGGGCGAGGCCGTCGCCCGGCTCCGTACCGAAGGCGGAGACGGCGGCGGTCCGGTCGCCGGCGACCCCGTTCAGGGTGCGGATGCCGAGCGGCGCCGCCCCGGTCACCCCGGGCCGCTCCGCCCACGCGGTCCACTGCTTCTCCGTCACCGTCGAGTTGGTGAACGAGACCGACTGCCCGTCCGGCGGGGCGGCGAAGGCGATCCGGTCGGCGGGCAGGCCGGTGACCGCGGAGATGTTCTCCCGCGCGAGTCCGGCCGTCAGCCCGGAAAGGAGCCCCACGAGCAGGGTGATCAGCACGATCACCGTGCCCATGAGAGCGAACCGCCCCTTGGCGAATCTCAGGTCTCTCCATGCCACGAACATGGGTCCCAGCCTGCTGCCGCGACCCGGCGCCGGACATCGCGCCACGGATGGCTCCGTATTCAAACTTTCGATTGACCCGGCCGGGCCGCCCGCTGTCTACGCTGGTGGGGTCATGGATCCCGTCGCCTCCCATCCGCCCGCCCCGCGCGTCCTCACTCCCGTCCGCCGCGCCCTGCGCGTCTGCCTCCACCTCCTCATGGCGGGGCTGCTCGTCCTCGCGGCGGTCCGCGCCGGCTCACCCGCCGGCACCGTCCTCGCGGGCGTGACCGGCGCGGTCTACACGGCCGGGGCCCTGCTCCCCGTCGTGCGGCGGTCGCAGCGGGCCGCGGCCTGCTGGCTGGCGCTCCTCGCGCTCTCCTGGCTGGCGCTGCTGTGGGCGACGCCGGAGGCGCTGTGGATCGCCTTCCCGCTGTACTTCCTCCAGCTCCACCTGCTGCCGGCGCGCTGGTCGCTGCCGGCGGTCGCGCTGACGGCGGGCGCGGCGATCCTCTCGTACGTGGGCCACGGCGCCGCGCCGAACCCGGGGGTCTTCATCGGCCCGCCGCTCGGCGGCGCGGTGGCCGTGGCGACCGTCCTCGGCTACCAGGCGCTGTACCGGGAGAGCGAGCGGCGGCAGCGGCTGATCGAGGAGCTGATCACCACCCGGGCCGAGCTGGCGGCGGCCGAGCGGCACGCGGGGACGCTCTCCGAGCGGGAGCGGCTGGCCCGGGAGATCCACGACACGCTCGCCCAGGGGCTGTCGTCGATCCAGCTGCTGCTGCGGGCGGCCGAGCGGGCGCTGCCGGCGGGTTCGCCGACGGCCGGGCACATCGACCGGGCGCGCCGGGCGGCGCAGGACAACCTCGCGGAGGCCCGCCGGTTCGTGCGGGCGCTGACGCCGCCGGATCTGGAGCACGGTTCGCTGGCGGCGGCGCTGGAGCGGCTGTGCGAGCCGGGCGCGGGACCGCGGGTCCGCTTCTCGGTGAGCGGTACGCCGGTGGAGCTGCCGACGCCGTACGAGGTGGCGCTGCTGCGGATCGCGCAGTCGGCGCTGGGGAACACGGTGCGGCACGCGGGGGCGGAGCGGGCGGAGATCACCCTGTCGTTCATGGAGGACGCGGTGGCGCTGGACGTGGTGGACGACGGGAAGGGCTTCGTGCCGGAGGCGGTACGGGCGTCCGCCGAGGGCGGCGGGTTCGGGCTGCCGGCGATGCGCTCGCGGGCCGAGTCGCTGGGCGGCACCTTCACCGTCGAGTCGGCGCCCGGGCAGGGCACGGCCGTCGCGGTCACCCTCCCGCTGCCCGCGGGAGGTGCCCGGTGACGGCTTCCGGCACGATCCGGCTGCTGCTGGCCGACGACCATCCGGTGGTGCGGGCGGGGCTGCGCGCGGTCCTGGACACCGAGCCCGGCTTCACCGTGGTCGGCGAGGCGGCGACGGCGGAGCGCGCGGTGGAGCTGGCGGCGGCCGGGGGCGTCGACGTGGTGCTGATGGACCTTCAGTTCGGCGCGGGGATGCACGGAGCGGAGGCGACGGCGGCGATCACCGGCGTACCGGGCGGGCCGCGGGTGCTGGTGCTGACGACGTACGACACGGACGCGGACATCCTGGCGGCGGTGGAGGCCGGGGCGTCGGGCTATCTGCTGAAGGACGCGCCGCCGGAGGAGCTGGCGGCGGCGGTGCGGACGGCGGCGGCCGGCCAGTCGGCGCTGGCGCCCGCGGTGGCGTACCGGCTGATGGACCGGATGCGGACACCGGCGGAGGCGCTGACCAAGCGGGAGCTGGAGGTGCTCCAGCTGGTCGGCGAGGGCCTGTCGAACCAGCAGATCAGCAAGGTCCTCTTCCTCAGCCAGGCCACGGTCAAGTCCCATCTGGTCCACGTCTTCGCCAAGCTGGGCGTGGACTCGCGCACGGCGGCCGTGGCGGCCGCCCGGGAGCGGCGGCTGATCAGGCGCTGACCGGCTCAGGGCCCGGGCTGACGGGGCGGGGCGGGAGGGCCGAACAGCTCGACGGCGTGCCGGACGCCCGCCAGGGCTTCGGCGAGGACGCTGACGGAGCCGAGGGAGCCGGCCACGAGGAGGAGGCTGCGGCGCAGCCGCCACACCTCGGGGGCGCCGCTGACGGCCATGGCGTCGAGCGCGGCCAGTTCGTCCTCGGCGATCTCCCGGTCGGCGAACTCGACCCGGTGGCCGGCCAGTTCCCGCCGGAGCCGGGCCACGGCGGACCGCAGTCCGGTCACCCTGGGGTCCACTGCCTCGCCGGTCACTCGCCTCTGCCCCACGCTCCGCAACACGGTCCCCCGCTCCGAGACGTCCGTTCCCGCCGGCTCCGGGCGGTGGTCGGGCGCCCTGAGTGGGGGTCAGTCAACACCCCGGCCGCCCGGCGGGGAAGAGGCCGTGCGGCGCATTCATGCGACCGTGTCATTCCGTGTCATGCGGTAAGCAGGTCCCATGACGAAGACAGCCTCTCCCTCCCCTTCCTCCCCTCCGCTCGTCGCCGGGCTGCTGCTCGCCGCCGGCGGCGGGCGCCGGCTCGGCGGGCGCCCGAAGGCGCTGCTGCCGTACCGGGGCCGGCCGCTGGTGGAGCACGCGGTGCGGGTGCTGCGCGAGGGCGGCTGCCCTGTGGTGCACGTGGTGCTCGGCGCGTCGGCGGAGCTCGTACGGGAGCGGGCCGAGCTGCCGGGGTGCGTGGTGGTGGAGAACCCGGGGTGGGCCGACGGCATGGGCTCGTCGCTGCGGGTGGGGCTGGCCTCGCTGGCGGCGGATCCGCGCGGGGTGGACGCGGCCCTGGTCTCGCTGGTGGACCAGCCGGGGATCGGGGCGGCCGCGGTGGGCCGGGTGCGGGCGGCGTACGGGGCGCGGAACGCGCTGGTGGCCGCCTCGTACGACGGGAAGCGGGGGCATCCGGTGCTGTTCGGCGCGGACCGGTGGGCGGGGATCGCTGCGGGCGCGGAGGGCGACCGGGGGGCACGGGACTACCTGGCGGCGCACCGGGACGCGATCGCGCTGGTGGAGTGCGCGGACGTGGCCGAGCCCTTCGACATCGACACCGAGGCGGACCTGTACCGGCTGGAGGGATGAGGCGTGCCGGGTGCGGGCACCTGGAGTGAAGGAGCTGGCACCCGGAGCCATCTTCTGTCGACCCGAAGAATCTCGATATCAACAAACGATTGAACTTCCACCATGAGGAAACTAATATCCACTGCGTAAAGCGCCTGATCCCCTGTGACGGCGCTCGCGGCCGTATCTCGGCAACCGCGGCACTCCGTGCCGTCCGTGACGCCCGGCGGCCGCCAGGCAACGCCCGCGTAGTTCGCTGAAGGAAGTGACAGGTCATGTCCGCACCAGCGCCGTCCCCCCTGGTCGTCGTCGACGCCGAGCCCCTGCCGCGCCAGGAGGAGGTGCTGACGGAGGCGGCCCTCGCCTTCGTCGCCGAGCTCCACCGCCGGTTCACCCCGCGCCGGGACGAGCTCCTGGCCCGCCGCGCCGAGCGCCGCGCAGAGATCGCCCGTACCTCGACGCTCGACTTCCTGCCGGAGACCGCCGCGATCCGCGCCGACGACTCCTGGAAGGTCGCGCCGGCCCCGGCGGCCCTGAACGACCGCCGCGTCGAGATCACCGGTCCGACCGACCGCAAGATGACGATCAACGCGCTCAACTCCGGTGCGAAGGTGTGGCTCGCCGACTTCGAGGACGCCTCCGCCCCGACCTGGGAGAACGTCGTCCTCGGTCAGGTCAACCTGATCGACGCGTACACCCGGAACATCGACTTCACCGACGCCCGCACCGGCAAGTCGTACGCCCTCAAGCCCGCCGAGGAGCTGGCGACGGTCGTCATGCGCCCCCGCGGCTGGCACCTGGAGGAGCGTCACCTCGCCTTCGAGGGACGCGCGGTGCCCGGCGCGCTCGTCGACTTCGGCCTGTACTTCTTCCACAACGCGCAGCGCCTGATCGACCTCGGCAAGGGCCCGTACTTCTACCTGCCGAAGACCGAGTCGCACCTGGAGGCCCGCCTCTGGAACGACATCTTCGTCTTCGCCCAGGAGTACGTCGGCATCCCGCAGGGCACCGTCCGCGCCACGGTCCTCATCGAGACCATCACGGCCGCGTACGAGATGGAGGAGATCCTCTACGAGCTCCGCGACCACGCCGCCGGCCTCAACGCGGGCCGCTGGGACTACCTCTTCTCCATCGTGAAGAACTTCCGTGACGGCGGGCAGAAGTTCGTCCTCCCGGACCGCAACGCGGTCACGATGACGGCCCCGTTCATGCGCGCGTACACCGAACTCCTCGTCCGCACCTGCCACAAGCGCGGCGCGCACGCCATCGGCGGCATGGCGGCCTTCATCCCCTCCCGCAAGGACGCCGAGGTCAACAAGGTCGCCTTCGAGAAGGTCAAGGCCGACAAGGACCGCGAGGCCGGCGACGGCTTCGACGGCTCCTGGGTCGCCCACCCCGACCTCGTCCCGATCGCCATGGCCTCCTTCGACGCCGTCCTCGGCGAGAAGCCCAACCAGAAGGACCGGCTGCGCGAGGACGTCTCCGTGGCGCCCGGCGACCTGATCGCGATCGACTCGCTCGACGCCCGGCCCACCTACGACGGCCTGCGCAACGCGGCCCAGGTCGGCATCCGCTACATCGAGGCGTGGCTGCGCGGCCTCGGCGCCGTCGCCATCTTCAACCTGATGGAGGACGCGGCCACCGCCGAGATCTCCCGCTCCCAGATCTGGCAGTGGATCAACGCCGGTGTCGTCTTCGAGAACGGTGAGACCGCCACCCCGGAGCTGGCCCGCAAGGTCGCCGCCGAGGAGCTGGCCGCCATCCGCGCCGAGATCGGCGAGGAGGCGTTCGCCGCCGGCAAGTGGCAGCAGGCCCACGACCTCCTCCTCCACGTCTCCCTCGACGCGGACTACGCGGACTTCCTCACCCTCCCCGCGTACGAGCAGCTCGTCGGCTGACACCCCCGCGCTCGCGAGCGCACCAGCGCATCAGGGCCCGGCCCCCGGAGAACGCACAGATCCGGGGCCCGGGCCCTGTGCCGTGTCTGGCACCTCACAGGTGACGTGACGCAACCGAGATATGCAGCTACCTAGCGGTAACAAGACGCGCCGTGCGAGATTCCGCCATGCCACCGGCCGGCGGCTGTCCCCCACACCACTGCGTCCCGCAGGAGCACAGCCATGCCCTCCACCCCCCACCGCGCGCTGCGCGCGTTCCTGGCACTGTGTACCGCCGCCGGTCTCGCCTCCGTCGCCGCCCCGCCCGCCCAGGCGGCCCCCGGCACCGGCCCGACCGCCGTCGTCGCCATGGGCGACAGCTACATCTCCGGCGAGGCGGGCCGCTGGCTCGGCAACAGCCTGACGAACTCCGGCAGCCGCGACGGCACCGACCGCGCCTGGACGGGCAGCGGCTACGACCCGGCCCGGGTGTACGGCTCCACCGCCGGCGGCTGCCACCGCTCCGACACCTCCGAGGTGCGCAGCGCGGGCCCGATCGCCGCCGCCCTGGTCAATCTCGCCTGCTCCGGCGCCACCACGGAGCACGTCTTCCGCGCCGCCCAGGGCGGCAAGGCGTTCAAGGGCGAGGCCCCGCAGGCCGACCGGCTGGCCGCGGTCGCCGCCTCGCACGACGTGGAGCTCATCACCCTCTCCATCGGCGGGAACGACCTCGGTTTCGCCGACATCATCACCTCCTGCGCCACCGACTACATCGTCTGGTACTCCTACTGCCACGACGACCAGCAGCCCGAGGTGGACGCCCGGATCGACGCCGCCATGGCTTCCGTCGGCAAGGCGGTCGACGAGGTGCGGGCCGTGATGACCGGCGCGGGCTACGCGACCTCCGACTACCGGATCGTGCTCCAGTCGTACCCCTCGCCGATCCCGCGCGCCGCGGAGAACCGCTATGCCGAGAGCGGCTGGTCGCGGACGAACACCGGCGGCTGCCCGTTCTGGAACAAGGACGCCGACTGGGCGCGGGACTCCCTCGTCCCGCAGCTCGCCAACCGGCTGCGGGAGGTGGCGGTGGCGAAGGGCGCGCAGTTCCTCGACCTGCGGGACGCGCTCCAGGGCCGCGAGGTGTGCGCGAAGGCGAGCCGCCAGGTGAGCGCGTCGGCGCCGGCCTCGGGCGCGGCGAACGAGTGGGCGCGGTGGATCGACAGCCGCTCCACCCAGGGCCTGGTCCAGGAGTCCATGCACCCCAACGCCTACGGCCAGCAGGCGCTCGGGCGGTGCCTGGCGCTGATCCACGCCGTCCCTTCGGGCCACCGCGCCTGCCGGAACACGGCCGGCTCGGGTCCGTCGGGCATGTACCTCACGGCGGGCTGACCCTGGTGGGGCCCGGGTCCCTCACGGCAGCTCACGGCAGGCTGATGCCGAGCGGGCCGAGGACGCGTCCGGTGCCGCGCCGGTCGGCCGCGGCCATCTCCCGGACGAGGGCGGCCGAGCCGCCCGGCCAGTCGGCGGCGGCCGCGTCGAAGGCGGCCCGCCGGGACTCCAGGGGTCCCCGCTTCCCGGGCAGCCGGTCCAGGACGCGCAGGGCGCGGGCCGACACCGGCACCTGGACGGCGTCGGCCTCCTCTCCGCGCGCCCGGAGCGCATCGAGCGCCCAGGCGCCGATCACCGGGTCGCGCAGGGCGCCGCGCAGCGCTCCGGGCGGGGCGGCGGCCGTGTCGAGGAGCCCGAACAGGGCGCGTACGTCGGCCCCTTCGGCGGCGTGGGCGTGGGCCGGGCCGAACGCGGCCAGCAGCTCCGACCAGGCTTCGGCGGTGTCCCCGCGCGCGTGCAGCCAGTCGGCGAGCACGCGCGCGGCGGGCGCGTGGGGCCACTGGGCGGCCGCGACGAGCAGGTCCCGCGCGGGCCAGGCGGCGGCCTCGGTGGCGGTGGGCGCGGCGATCCGGCGGACCCGCAGGAGGTAGCGGACGGTGGCGGCGCCGCGCGGGGTGAGCCCGAACGCGTCCCCGGAGCGCAGGACGAGGCCGGTGGCGGCGAGCCGGTCGGCGACGACGGCGAGTTCGCGGGCGGGGCCCTCCAGCCGGGCCCGGTCCTCCTCGCCGATGCCGGCCGAGCCGAGCAGCCGGACGAGTTCGGGCACGGGCGGGGTGACGTACCCGCCGGTGACGCCCTCCGGGACGGTGACGGGGACGTCCTCAAGGGCGGGGTCGACGGTCCAGTCCTCGTACTCGGCGGCGCGGCGGGCGACCGAGTCGGCGGCGCAGCCGCGCTGGTAGAGCGCGTACAGCAGGTGGGGAGCCTCGCCGCCGTAGGGCTCGTACTCCTCCTCGGCGAGTTCCTCGACGGCGGCGAGCAGCGCGTCGGCGTGCCGCTCGACGTCGCCGGTGGCGCCCGCGACGGCGGCGGGCGGCGGTACCGGGATCGAGGGGTCGCCGTAGTAGTCCATGTGCTCGTCGAGGAGGGCGTCGGCGAGGACGAGATGGGGGAAGTCGTCGGGCCCGGGAGCGAAGCTCGCGTAGGCGCCGGTGAGCTGGTCGGCGAGGCCGGCGGCGGTCCAGCGGTCGAGGAGCGCCGCGGTGACCCGGCCGACGCCCGCGGCGACGGCGTGGTCGGTGAGGACCGGTCCGGCGGCGGGCGGCTCCTCGGCGTCGCGGACGTAGGCGCGGGCGACGGCCTCGGCGAGCACGGTGTCGGCGAGCGCGGTGCGTCCCATGAGGTCGGCGCGGAGCACGCCGTCGGGGAGCGGTGCGCCTTCGAGGGCGCCGATCCGCCGCCGCACGTCCTCGGCGTCGCCGAGGTCGGCCCCGACGGTCCGCAGCAGCGAGGCGTACCACCGGTGCCAGGTGAGGTTGCCGGGGTCGTTCATGGCGCGTTCGAAGTCGGGTGCGGCCTCGCCGACGACGGCGGCGACGCGACGGCGCAGCTCGCCGTCGAAGCAGCCGGCGAGGGCGCCGAGGACGGCCGGGTAGGCGGCGAGGTCGCCCGGCGGGGCGTAGACGAAGGCCGGCAGGTCCTCGACGAGCAGCTGCCGCACCAGCTCGGGCGCCGGCTCGGGCATGCCGCCGGTCCGGTCGGCGCCGCGAAGGGCGAGCAGCCCGAGCACGGCTTCGGCGGCTCGCAGGAAGGCGGGGTCGCGGTGCTCCGGCCTGCCGTCGAGGAGCGCCAGGAACTGGTCCAGCCCGGTATTGGTGAGAACGGTCTCGGCCACGGTTCCAGGGTAGTTCGGGGGTGCCGGGAACGGCCTGAGGGACACCCCCGGCGGAGGGCTCAGCGGACGGTGACCGTGCGGGGCGCGGAGAAGTCGCCCCAGGTGCCGTCGGGGAGGCGGGCGCGCAGGGTCAGGGTGAGGGTGGTGCCGGGGCTCGCCTGGGCCGGGAAGGTGTAGCCCGCGCGGCCGGGCGGCGGGGTGGTGCCCCAGACGACGGTGGTGGCGAAGCGGCCGTCGATGTGGAGTTCGTGGTGGGTGACGGGGGCTCCGGTCTTCGGCGGGGTCCAGGTGAGGGTGATCTCGCCGCGGGCGGAGGTGGCGGTGAGGTCGAGCGGGGAGGTGTTGGGGGGTGCGCCGGGGGCGGGGGCGGTGGTGAGGTCGGCGGAGGGGCTGTCCGGGGAGGAGTTCTCGGCGGCGTCGCGGGCCCGGAGGGTGAAGGAGTAGGCGGTGCCGGGGCGCAGTCCGGTGACGCGGGCGGTGGTGGCGGTGCCGGGGGCGGTGTGGATCCGGACGCCGGCCTGGTGGACGTCGTAGGCGGTGACACGGGTGTCGTCGCGGGAGGCGGTCCAGGTGAGGACGGCGGCGTCGGAGCCGTCGGGGGTGGCGCGCAGGGTGCCGGGGGTGGTGGGCGGCCGGCGGTCCTCGGCGGTGGCCCGGAGGGTGGTCGCGGCGACGGCGGGGGTGGCGGGCGAGGTGTTGCCGGCGGCGTCGCGGGCGCGGACGGCGAAGGTGTGGCGGGTGCCGGGGGCGAGGCCGGTGACGTCGGTCATGAGGGTGGTGGCGGGGAGTTCCCTGACCTGTCGGCCGTCCTGGAGGACCTGGTAGGCGGTGACGGCCCGGTCGTCGCCCGCGGCCTCCCACATGACGTGGACGGTGGTGGCGCTGCCGGAGGTGGCGGTGAGTCCGGTGGGGGCGCCCGGCGGAGTGGTGTCCTTCGGCGGCGGGGTCGTGCAGGCGGCCAGCGAGATGAGCATCGCGCTTGTCAACAGGCTTGCGGCGAGCGGGCGTTGCACGGGGTGGCCTCCGTCCGTCGGAAAGGTCCAGACCTATATCGCATGCGGAGGGAGGGATTCGCAAGGGGGCGGAGCGGGGGCGTTGTCAGTGGGGTGCGCTTCACTGGAATCATTACTCTCCGTAGTCGATTCTTGGGGGGATCATGACGGACCGTTCGCTGTACGTGTCGTCGGCCGGGGTGCGGCGGCGCGGCTGGACCGACGCGATGGTGCGGGAGCTGCTCGGGCTGCCGGACGTGCAGGGGCGCGACCCGCGCCGGTACGCACCGGCGCCGGTGCGGCTGTATCTGCTGGCGCGGGTGGAGGCGGTGGAGCGGACGCCGGAGTTCGCCGCGGCGTCCGCGGCCCTGGTGGAGGCGCCCCGGGGCGCGGCCGTGGGGGTGCTCGCCGTGAACCGGCGGGCGGCCGTGCTCGCGGCGATCCGGGCGGCGCCGATCGAGGTGCCCCGGCTGCCGGCGGCCGAGCTGGAGCGGCGGGCGGTCCGGCACCGGCACCTGATGACCGCGCGCGGCCCTGGCGCGGCCCCGGGCCGGAAGGGGGTCCCGGCGCCGGGAGGCTCGCTCGTCCGGTGGCAGGTGGGTTATCTGCGGCAGGCCCTGGCCCGGTACGGGACGCTGCTCGACGGGCTGTACGGCGACACCGGACGGCACGAGGCCGAGCGGCTGCTGCGGCGCAGGCTGTACGAGGCGATCGCCGCCGCGTATCCGGCGCTGGCCGGGGAGTGCGCGCGGCGGATCGCGCTGGGGTCGGCGTGAGGGCGCCGGGCACGCCGCCGCCCCGGGCCCCGCGGGGTGCGCGGGGCCCGGGGCGGGCGGGACGGCTGTGGTGCGTGGCGGTGCGTGCCCTGGCGGGCTCGCTCCACCGGGCCGTGGATCTAGTGGACGTGGGCCGTCTTGGCGGTGCGGATCTCCTCGCCCGGCTCCATCGGCGCCGTCACCTCGTCGTCGTCCTTGCGGCCGCCGAAGTGGTTGAAGACCACGTTGAGCAGGACGGCGGCGACGCAGCCGGTGGAGATGCCGGAGTCCAGGATGATCTTCGCGGTCTCCGGGAAGGCGTGGTAGAACTCCGGCGCCGTGATCGGGATGATGCCGACGGCGAGGGAGACGGCCACGATGAGGACGTTGTTGTCCTTCTCCAGGCCGGCCTTGACCAGGGTCTGGATGCCGCTGGCGGCGACCGAGCCGAAGAGGACGACGCCCGCGCCGCCGAGGACCGGCCGGGGCACGACCGAGATCAGCGAGGCCATGACGGGCGAGAGGCCCATCAGGACCAGCAGACCGCCGCCGCAGGCGACGACGTAGCGGCTGCGGATCTTGGTCATGGCGACCAGGCCGACGTTCTGGGCGAAGGCGCTGCACATGAAGCCGTTGAACAGCGGGCTGAGCGCGGAGCCGAGGGTGTCGGCGCGCAGACCGCCGGCGATCGTCTTCTCGTCGGCGGGCTTCTCGACGATCTCGCCGAGCGCCAGCATGTCGGCGGTCGACTCGGTCATCGAGACCAGCATGACCACGCACATCGAGATGATCGCGGCGAGGGCGAACTGCGGGGCACCGAAGTGGAAGGGCGTCGGGAAGCCGACGAGGTCCGCCTCCGCCACCGCGCTGAAGTCGGTGACGCCGAAGGGTATGGCGATCAGCGTGCCGAGGACCAGGCCCACGAGGACGGCGATCTGCTTCAGGAAGCCGCGGGTGAAGCGGCGCAGCAGCAGGACCACGAGGAGCGTGATGCCGGCCAGGGCGAGGAACTTCACCGAACCGTAGTCCTCGGCCGCGGGATTGGGCCCCTGGGCCCAGCCGAAGGCGACCGGCAGCAGCGAGACGCCGATGAGGGTGATGACGGTGCCGGTGACGACCGGCGGGAAGAACCGCACCAGTCTGGAGAACCACGGTGCGGCGAGGAAGCCCAGCACACCGGCGACGATGATCGCGCCGAAGATGATGGGCAGCGCGTCGGCCTTGTCCTCCGTCGTGTCGACGATCGCCAGCATGGGCGCGACACCGGCGAAGGTGACGCCGTTGACGAAGGGGAGCTTGGCACCGATCTTCCAGAAGCCGAGCGTCTGGAGGAAGGTGGCGAGGCCGGCCGTGAAGAGGCTGGCTCCGGTGAGGAAGGTGAGCTCGGTGCCGGAGAGGCCGACGGCCGCTCCGACGATCAGGGGCGGGGCCACCACGCCCGCGTACATGGCGGCCACGTGCTGGAGGCCGCTGGTGAACATCTTCAGGGGGGGCAGGATCTCGTCGACCGGATGCTTGGTCCGGTCTTCCGGGGCGGTGCCTGCGTCTTGTGCGTTGCGAACCTGGGGCTCGTCGGCCACGGCGGTTCCTCCGGTCGGTTACACGTCGGCGGTGACGCGGGTGTCAGGGAGTCGGAGAGAAGCGGTGCGAGGTGCAGGAGGTGCGGCTCGGTGCGAGGTGGTGCGGCGCGCCGGAGGAAGGGGTGCGGCGCTGGGACGGAGGGCCCGATGGGGGTGTGGGCGCGGTTCACCGTCCCGGGGGGCGGAGTACGACTTCTGCGTACGCCGCCCCCCGGTCTGGCTGCCACGGACCCCGCTCGGGTCCGCGGCGACCGGTCGAGGGCCGTCCCCCCCGACCGGACTCCGGGGGGAGGATCAGGCCTGGGCCGCGATGCGGGCCAGGCGCTGGGCCTCCGTGCGGGCGTCACGCGCGATGGTGTCCTCGTCGACGGTGAGCAGTCGGTTGTTCTCCACGATCTGCTTGCCGTTGACGAAGGAGGCCGTGACCGGGGCCGCCGCACCGAAGACGATGGCGGTGACCGGGTCGGCGATCGACGAGTGGCCGAGGCCGTCGATCTTCCAGAGGACGAAGTCGGCGAGCTTGCCCGCCTCCAGGGAGCCGATGTTGTCGGCGCGGCCGAGGACCTGCGCACCGCCGTAGGTGCCGAGGCGCAGGGCCTGGCGGGCGTTGAGCGCGGACTCGCGGTGGGCGCCGAGGCGGTTGATGAGCAGTGCGTTGCGCAGCTCGGTGTGGAGCTCGCCGGACTCGTTGGAGGCGGTGCCGTCGACGCCGAGGCCGACCGGGACGCCCGCCTTCAGCATGTCGGGGACGCGGGCGATGCCGGCGGCGAGGCGCGCGTTGGACGACGGGCAGTGGGCGACGCCGGTCTTGGTGCGGGCGAAGGCGGCGATGTCGGAGTCGTTCATGTGGACGCAGTGCGCCATCCACACGTCCTCGCCGAGGAAGCCGGTCGACTCGAAGTAGTCGGTCGGGCCCATGCCGAAGAGCTCGTGGCAGAACTTCTCCTCCTCCACGGTCTCCGAGCCGTGGGTGTGCATGCGTACGCCGAGCCGGCGGCCGAGCGCGGCGCCCTCGCGGAGCAGCTCGGTGGAGATGGAGAAGGGGGAGCAGGGGGCGACGGCGACCTGGGTCATCGAGTCGAAGGAGGCGTCGTGGAACTTCTTGACGGTCTCCTCGGTCGCGGCGAGCGCGCCCTCGGTGGTCTCGACGGCGAAGTCCGGCGGCAGGCCGCCGTCCTTCTCGCTGCGGTCCATGGAACCGCGGGCCAGGGTGAAGCGGACGCCCATCTCGGAGGCGGCGCCGATGATGGCGCCGGAGAGGTCGCCGGAGCCCTGCGGGAAGACGTAGTGGTGGTCCATGGCGGTGGTGACACCGCCGCGGGCCATCATGGCCAGCGAACCCTGGGCGGCGACGCGCACCATCTGCTCGTCGATGCGGGCCCAGGTCGGGTAGAGCGCGACCAGCCAGTTGAAGAGGTTGTGGTCGGTCGCGAGGCCCCGGGTGATCCACTGGTAGAAGTGGTGGTGGGTGTTGACCAGGCCCGGCGTGATCAGGTGACCGGTGGCGTCGATCCGCCGGACCACGTTCTCCAGGTTCTCGGGGGCCTTGCCGGCACCGAGGGACTCGATCCGGTTGTCGGCCACGACGAGGTAGCCGGAGGCGTACTCGGTGTCCTGCGCGTCGACGGTGGCGATGGCCGCGTTCTCGATGACGATGCGCTGGGGGGCTGCCGAAGGTGCTGCCATGGCGGTGCTTCCTTCATTCCAGGGGGTTGGGGATCCCTCCGCGACGGGTTCGCGGGGGGAGGGCACGGCAGGACCCTAGGAGGATTTGAGTGCCGGGGCCGTGTGGCGGCTCCGGGTGCCGAGATGGTGGAAGAACAGATTCAGCAGGACGGCGACGAGCGCGCCCGCGCTGATGCCGGAGCCGAGCACGGTCTGCGCCCAGGCGGGGAATCCGGCGTAGAAGGTGGGTGCGGCGAGCGGGATGATGCCCGCTCCGAGCGCGACGGCCACCAGGATGATGTTGGAGCTGTCGTCGAGTCCGGCCTCGGAGAGGGTCCGGATGCCGCTGACCGCGATGGAGCCGAAGAGGACGATGCCGGCGCCGCCGAGGACGGGCATCGGGACCATGGAGACGACCGCGCCGAGGACCGGGAAGGCACCGAGCACCAGGAGGGCGCCGCCGGCGACGGCGACCACGTAGCGCGAGCGGACCCGGGTGAGCGAGACGACGCCGACGTTCTGCGCGAAGGCGGAGGTCGGGAAGCCGCCGAAGACGGGGCCGAGCAGGGTGGCGATGCCGTCGGTGCGCAGGCCCCGGGTGATGGTCTTCCCGTCGCTGGGCCGGTCGCAGATCTCGCCGAGGGCGAGCATGCCGGCGCTGGACTCGGTCATCAGGACCAGCATCACGATGCACAGGGAGAGGATCGCGGCGGGCTGGAACTCGGGGGCGCCGAAGGCGAAGGGCGTGGGCAGGGCGGCGACGGGCGCCTCGCGCAGCGCGGTGAAGTCGGCCATCCCCAAGGGGATCGCGGCGAGGGTGCCGATGAGGAGCCCGAGGAGCAGCGCGATCTGCTTGAGGAAACCGCGGCCGAAGCGCTGGAACATCAGGACGACGACCAGGGTGAAGCCGGCGAGCGCGAGGTACTTCATGGCGCCGAAGTCGGCGGCGGTCTTGTCGCCGCCCTGGGCCCAGCTGACGGGCACCGGCATCAGGGTGACGCCGATCAGGGTGATGACGACGCCGGTGACCAGCGGCGGGAAGAAGCGGAGCAGGCGGCCGAAGAAGGGGCCGACGGCGAGGCAGAACACGCCGGCGACCATGACCGCGCCGTAGATGGCGGGGAGCTGGTGCCCTGGGGCGCTCGTCTCGGCGATGGCCAGCATGGGGGCGATGCCCGCGGAGGAGGCCGCGTTGACGAAGGGGAGCCGGTTGCCGGCGAAGTTCCGGACGCCGAGCGTCTGGAGGATCGTGGCGCATCCGGCGATCAGGAGGCTGGCGGCGATGAGCCGGGTCATCCCGGCCGCGTCCAGGCCGACGGCCTGGCCGATGATGAGCGGAGGGGTGACGACGCCGGCGTACATGGCGGCGATGTGCTGGAGTGCCGCGGGGACGAGCCGCGAGGCGGGGAGCTTCTCGTCGACCGGATGACAGGCGGCCTGGGAAGGGGCCTCGGTGGTCGAGGGGGCGGAACACGGGCCTTCGGCGGACGCCGGCCCCTTTGCGGGCAGTGCCATGCTGGGTTCCCTCCGGTCTGGTGCCGGTCCCCGCCCGACTGCGGGCGGGTGGGGACCGGTTCACTCAGTGCCGCTCAGAGATGTGGTGCCACTCAGAGATTGGTCATGTCGACCGGGATCAGCGCCTCGGCGCCGTCACGCAGGACCGTGGCCTCGATGAGGCCGTACATGCGGTCCGCGGCGTAGTAGACCTCGTTGTCGTTCTTGAGCCCGAAGGGCTCCAGGTCCACCAGGAAGTGGTGCTTGTTGGGGAGCGAGAAGCGCACCTCGTCGATCTCCGCGCGGTGGTTGATGATCCGCGTGGCCATCTGGTACAGCGTCTGCTGGAGGGAGTACGAGTAGGTCTCCGCGAAGGCCTCGAGCATGTGCTTCTTGGTCTGCTCGTAGGACCGCTCCCAGTTGGGCATGCGCTGGTCGTCGTCGGTCCAGTTGAACCGCCAGCGGCCGGACACCTGGGTCGCGAGGATCCGGTCGTACGCCTCCTTGAGGGTGGTGTACTGGTCCTTGATGTAGCCCCAGAACTCCGAGTTGGTGGAGTTCATGACGACGAGGTCCTTGAGGCCGGAGATGACCTCCCACTTCTCGCCGTCGTAGGTGATCTGGGTGACGCGGGTCTCCTGGCCCTTGCGGGCGAAGGAGTGGTTGACCTCGTCGGAGCCGATGAACTTGGAGTTGGCGTCCGAGGAGGCGATGCGCTCCCAGGAGTACTCCTCGATCCGGATCCGGGCCCGCTTGATCGGCTCCTGGCTCGTCACGAAGTGACGGGCGAGGTGGATGCCGAACTGCTCGGCGGACTCGATGCCGTACTCCTTGGCGAACGCGAAGACGGTGTTCTTCGTCGTGTCGGTGGGGAGGCAGTTGGCGTTGGAGCCGGTGAGGTGGACGTCGCTCAGGTCGCCGGAGAGGGCGACGGAGACGTTGAGGTCCTTGATGTGGTGGGTGGCGCCGTCCCGCGTGATCTTGACGACGCGGTTCTCTGCTTTGCCGTACTGGTTCTGGCCGAGAATCGTGGGCATGTCTGCTAGCTCCCTCGGTAAACGGAGTAGCCGAACGGGTTGAGCAGCAGCGGTACGTGGTAGTGCTCGCCCGGCTTGACGGCGAACGTGATCGCCACCTCCGGGAAGAAAGCACCCTCCGGACCGCTGTCCCGATTCGCGGGGGCGTCCTGCTGCGCCTCGGCTTGCTGGTTGTGCTTGCTCAGGAAGTACGCCTCGGTCTCGAAGTCGAGGCGTACGTGGGTGGTGCCGACCGGCAGGGCCGGCAGGTCCTTGCACCGTCCGTCGGCGTCGGTGGCCGAGCCGCCGAGCGCGACCCAGGCGGCGTCGGAGCCGGCGCGGGCGGCGAGGGTGATCGCCACGCCCTCCGCGGGGCGTCCGATGCTGGTGTCCAGGATGTGGGTGGACACCGAGGCCGTGGTGTCGGTGCTCATGCGGCGCTCTCTTCCTCTACGAGACGGGTGAGCCGGATGCGGTTGATCTTGCCCAGTTCGGCGCGGACGATCTCGCGCTCCTGCTCGGGCGAGTTGCCGATCCGGTCCTTGACCGCGTCGCGCATCTGCTCGCCGGTCCTGCCGGTGGCGCAGATGAGGAAGACGTGGCCGAAACGGTCCTGGTAGGCCAGGTTCAGTTCGAGCATCTCGGCCTTGAGCTCGGCGGAGGAGCCGGCCATCCCGCTCTGCTCGCGGGTGGAGGTGGCATCCCCTTCCTTCGGACGACCGATCGGCGGGTGGCCCGCCATCGCCTCGGCCAGGTCCTCGGCGGTCAGCTCGGCCATGGCGGCGTCGCTGGCGAGGAAGAGGGCTTCGGCGGTGGTGTACGGGCGCTGGGCGAGAAGCTTGCTCCCCCACGCCGAACTGGAGCACACCTCGTGGAGCGCGGCGAGAGCCTCGCTGTCCGCCGAGGTGTTGAACCGGGTGAGACCCGGTGTCGTACCTGAAGTCACGGGAAGCCTCCGTGGCTGTTTTTCGCTGTGCGTCGGACGGGCTGCGGATAGCTAACGCCCTCGGCAACACGACGTCAACACTTTGTTGAAAACTCGGTGACACAAAAGCCGTCGTCCCGACATGCGGACGACGGCTGATGGCCAACCTTGATCAACTAGACGCTCTCAGCGCCTTTTTCCCTGTTCAGGGCGGTCTCCCGGTTCAGGTAGTTGTAGACGGTGAAGCGGCTGACACCCAGTGCCCCTGCCACCGTCTCCACCCCGTGCCGCACGGAGAAGGCCCCGCGCGCCTCCAGCACCCGGACCACCTCCTGCTTGGCCTTGCGGTCGAGTTCCGACAGCGGCATCCCGTGCCGCCGCTCCATCGCCGCCAGGATGTGGTCCAGGGAGTCCGACAGCTGCGGCAGCCGGACGGCGAGGACGTCCTCGCCCTCCCAGGACAGCAGGACGTCGTCGGCCGCCGCCTGCGCGGGCTCCAGCACCTGCGCGCCCATCGCGTCGACCAGCGGCTTCACCGCCGCCGCCAAGGGATGCTCGGTCACTTCGCGTCCTCCCCGCCCTCACCGATCACATTGACCTGGAGCGAGACCCGGGTGGCACCGGCACCGAGCGCCTTGCGCAGCAGCTCGTCGACGGCGGTGAGGACGGCGTCGGCGCCACCTTCCGCGGTGTTGCCGAAGGGGCCGACATCGACGGCGTCCAGTTCTGCGGACTGGATGACCTCACGGGCCACGACCGCGTGGGCCGGCGCCTCGTCGAGGTCGAACGGCTCGGTCGTGAACTCCACTCTCAAACGCACCATGCCCCCACGCTACGGGCCGTTCGGGCAGCTGGGGAGCCCCGGAGTCGGCGGCGGCCCTTGACAAGCACCGCCACGGACTTGCAACATTCCGTCAGACAGAAAACGACTTCCGCAATACGGAAGGAGCGCCGCCCCTCATGGGATACACGGACCAGCGCTTCGATGTGAACCTGTCGATCCTCTTCACGGAACTCCCGCTCCTGGAGCGCCCCGCGGCCGCCGCCGCGGCGGGCTTCACCGCGGTCGAGCTGTGGTGGCCCTGGATCGACACCGCCACCCCCGAGCAGAGCGAGCTCGACGCCCTCAAGAAGGCCCTTGAGGACGCCGGCACCCAGCTGGTGGGCCTGAACTTCTACGCCGGACAGCTTCCCGGCCCGGACCGCGGCGCGGTCTCGGTCCCGGGCGAGGAGTCCGACCGCTTCAAGGCCAACATCGACATCGCCGCGGACTTCGCCGCCGCGGTCGGCTGCAAGGCGCTCAACGCGCTCTACGGCAACCGCGTCGAGGGCGTCGACCCGGAGGTCCAGGACGCCCACGCCCTGGAGAACCTGGTCCTGGCCGCCCGCGCCGCCGACCGCGTCGGTGCGATCCTGCTCATCGAGGCCCTGAACAAGCCGGAGTCGCCGCTCTACCCGCTGGTGAGCGCCCCCTCCGCGATCGAGGTCGTCGACAAGGTGAACGAGGCCACGGGACTCGGCAACGCCAAGTTCCTCCTCGACATCTACCACCTGGCCATGAACGGCGAGGACGTCTCCCAGGTCATCGCCGCGTACGCGGACAAGGCCGGTCACGTCCAGATCGCGGACATGCCGGGCCGCGGCGCCCCGGGCACCGGCGAGCTGCCGCTCGAGCAGCTGCTCGACGAGCTGAAGAAGGCCGGTTACGACGGCTGGATCGGCCTGGAGTACAAGGCGGCCGACGCCGCCGCCTCCTTCGAGTGGCTGCCCGCAGAGGCCCGCCCGGCCCGCTGACGCAGGCCCCCTCCCCGTACGACCTTGTTTTGAGAGGCACCCTCATGAGCAGCAACCTTCCCAAGATCGCGTGGATCGGCCTCGGCATCATGGGCTCCCCCATGTCCGAGAACCTGATCAAGGCCGGCTACTCGGTCACCGGCTTCACCCTGGAGCAGGACAAGCTGGACCGCCTGTCCAAGGCCGGCGGCACCTCGGCCGGCTCCATCGCCGAGGCCGTCAAGGACGCCGACGTCGTCATCACGATGGTGCCCGCGTCCCCGCAGGTCGAGGCCATCTCCTACGGCCCCGAGGGCATCCTGGAGAACGCCAAGCAGGGCGCGCTGATCATCGACATGTCGTCGATCACCCCGCAGACCTCCGTCGACCTGGCGAAGAACGCCAAGGAGAAGGGCATCCGCGTCATCGACGCCCCCGTCTCCGGCGGCGAGGCCGGCGCCATCGAGGCCGTGCTCTCCATCATGGTCGGCGGCGAGCAGGCCGACTTCGACGAGGCCCTCCCGATCCTGGAGGCCCTCGGCAAGGTCATCGTCCTCTGCGGCCCGCACGGCTCCGGCCAGACGGTCAAGGCGGCCAACCAGCTCATCGTCGCCGTGAACATCCAGGCGTGCGCCGAGGCCGTGGTCTTCCTGGAGAAGTCCGGCGTGAACCTCCAGGCCGCCCTCGACGTCCTCAACGGCGGTCTGGCCGGCTCGACCGTGCTGACCCGCAAGAAGGACAACTTCCTGAACCGGGACTTCAAGCCCGGCTTCCGGATCGACCTGCACCACAAGGACATGGGCATCGTGACCGACGCCGCCCGCAACGTCGGCGCGGCCCTCCCGGTCGGCGCCGTGGTCGCCCAGCTCGTCGCCTCGCTGCGCGCGCAGGGTGACGGCGGCCTGGACCACTCGGCCCTGCTCCGCGCCGTCGAGCGCCTCTCCGGCGCCCAGGTCTGATCCACCGCCCCGGATCCCCGGGGCCCCAGATTTCCGGTCGGCGGCGGCGCTGACACCTGTCCTGTCGCGCCCAGGCGCCGCCGCCGACCGGAACACCACACTTCATTTTCAACAAACTGTTGACGTCGTGTTTCGAGCGAACTTACGCTCCACGGCATCGTCATCAGCAGGTTCCTGTACGGAAAGGCCACCATGTCGAAGCGCGTGCTTACGACCGAGTCCGGCGCCCCCGTCGCCGACAACCAGAACTCCGCCACCGCCGGCGTCGGTGGCCCCATCCTCCTCCAGGACCAGCACCTGCTGGAGAAGCTCGCGCGCTTCAACCGTGAGCGCATCCCGGAGCGCGTGGTGCACGCCCGCGGCTCCGGCGCGTACGGCTACTTCGAGGTGACCGACGACGTCACCGGCTTCACCAAGGCCGACTTCCTCTCCGAGGTGGGCCGGAAGACGGAGCTGTTCATCCGCTTCTCCACCGTGGCCGACTCGCTCGGCGGCGCGGACGCGGTCCGCGACCCGCGCGGCTTCGCGGTGAAGTTCTACACCGAAGAGGGCAACTACGACCTCGTCGGCAACAACACCCCGGTGTTCTTCATCAAGGACCCGATCAAGTTCCCCGACTTCATCCACTCCCAGAAGCGCGACCCCTTCACGGGCAAGCAGGAGGCGGACAACGTCTGGGACTTCTGGGCCCACGCCCCCGAGGCCACCCACCAGATCACCTGGCTCATGGGCGACCGCGGCATCCCGGCCTCGTACCGTCACATGAACGGCTACGGCTCGCACACCTACCAGTGGACCAACGAGGCGGGCGAGGCCTTCTTCGTCAAGTACCACTTCAAGACGAACCAGGGCATCCGCTCCCTCTCCGCCGACCAGGGCGCCGAGCTCGTCGGCAAGGACGCCAACTCGCACCAGACGGACCTGCTCCAGGCCATCGAGCGCGGTGTGAACCCGTCCTGGACCCTGTACGTGCAGGTCATGCCGGCCGCCGAGGCCGCCGAGTACCGCTTCAACCCGTTCGACCTCACCAAGGTGTGGCCGCACGCCGACTACCCGCTCCAGCGCGTCGGCCGGATGGTCCTCGACCGCAACCCGGACAATGTCTTCGCCGAGGTCGAGCAGTCCGCGTTCTCCCCGAACAACTTCGTCCCGGGCATCGGCCCGTCGCCGGACAAGATGCTCCAGGGCCGCCTCTTCGCCTACGCGGACGCCCACCGCTACCGCCTCGGTGTCAACCACACCCAGCTCCCGGTGAACGCCCCCAAGGCGACCGTCGCCGAGAACTACGGCCGGGACGGCGCCATGGCCACCCGCAACGGCTCGCGGTACGACAAGAACTACGAGCCCAACTCGTACCAGGGACCGGCCCAGACCGACACGCCGCTCTCCGCGCCGCTCGCGATCCACGGCTGGACCGGCACCCACGCCGCCCCGCAGCACACCAAGGACGACGACTTCTTCCAGGCCGGCGAGCTCTACCGCCTGATGTCGGAGGACGAGAAGAGCCGTCTGATCGCCAACATCGCCGGCGGTCTCTCCCAGGTGTCCCGCGAGGACGTCATCGAGAAGAACCTCGCCCACTTCGCCGCCGCCGACGCCGAATACGGCAAGCGCGTCGAAGAGGCCGTCAACGCCCTGCGCGAGGACTGATCTTCTCGAATTCCCAGACCGCGTACGACATCTGACGGGAGGTCAATGTCGTACGCCGTCCGGAACACCGGCCCGGATGAGGGGTGGTCGGTGTTCATGGACAGCGTGAGGACCGCGGTGGCTCCGAGCCAGTGCGGTGGCCAGGACGCCAGGCCCCCCTTCCAGACCTGAAGGAAGGGACGGCCGAAGCGTCCGCCGGAGCCGCCGCGGTCCCAACGCCCTCCCCTCGCAGGGGAGCACACAGACTCCGCCCGGCGGTGCGAACGTCCTGTCGCGCCAGCCTCGTGCCGTCGGGCGGTCACCAGACGAGAGCGCGGAACCAGGTTTACGGTCCCTGGTTCCGCGCTCTTTCGTCGTCCCGTACGCCGGGACCAGCGCATCGTTTCTGCGGTGAAGATCCGCACCCGCTCGGGGGAGCGCACCGCGATTCGCCTCCCGCGCGCCCCGGTCACGGCGCTATCCAGCAGTACGTGATCAAGAACCTGATGCGCGGGCTCGTCCCGCTCGCCCTCGTCCTGTCCCCGCTCGCCGCCCCCGCGCCCGCCGCCTCCGCCGGCGTCCAGCTCTTCCCGGACGCGGTCGCCGAACTGACCGAGGCCACCGAGGACTCCCAGGGGTACGCGGAGTCCGCCTTCGCCCACTGGGACAAGGGCCTCGACACCACCGACGACTGCGACACCCGCGCCGAGGTGCTGCTCGCGGAGGCCGTCGAGGCACCCGCCACCGGCGCCGCCTGCGCGCTGACCGGCGGCAGGTGGACCTCGTACTACGACGGCCAGAGCGTCACCGACCCCGCGCTGCTCCGCGTCGACCACCTCGTCCCGCTCGCGGAGGCGTGGGCCTCGGGCGCCTCCGGCTGGACGCCCGCGCGGCGGGCGCTCTTCGCCAACGACCAGGGGGCCTCGGCCACCCTGGTCGCTGTCACCGCCCGCAGCCAGAAGGCCAAGGGGGGCCAGGACCCGGCCGAGTGGGTGCCGGACGGGAACGCCGCCTACTGCCGCTACGTCGGCGAGTGGGTCGGCACCAAGCTCCGCTGGGGCCTCACGGTCGACAAGGACGAGATGGAGGCGCTCAAGCTGTTCGCCGACGGCCCGTGCGAGGAGACCGTGGTGCAGCGCTCGACAGCCCCGCGGTGAGGGCGGCGGTGACGGCGAGCGAGCCCGCCGCGAGGAGGGCCATCGCCGTCGCCGGCGAGGTGAGCTGCGCGAGACCGCCCGCCAGGACCGCGGCCAGGCCCTGGCAGGCGAGCATCCCGGAGCCGTGCAGGCCGAGCGCGTGCCCGCTCGACTCCTCGGGGACGCGTGCGAGCAGCCGCTCCTGGTAGAGCAGGCTCGCGCCGTAGCCGACCGCGGACACCGCGACGGCCGCCGCCGCCACCGGCACGGGCAGCCCCGTGCCGACCGCGAAGAGCAGGTACGGGGCCGCCAGCAGCGCCTGGAGGGGAGCGGCGAGCCGGACGCGCAGCCGGGCCGGGACGAACCGTCCGACGACGGTGTCCCCGGCGAGCATGCCGGCGGCGGCGCAGGCGAAGAGCAGGCCCGCGCGGTCGGGGGCGTACGACACGAAGAGCGCCTCGCAGCCGACGATCAGCCCGTTGGGCACCCACAGCGCCAGATAGAGCAGTCGGCGGGGGCGGTCGGAGAGCAGCACGGTGTTGGTCCGCCAGGTCGCGGCGGCCGAGACCCGGCCGGTGGCGCGGGGCGGGCGGGCGGTGAGCCCGCACCGGTGGAGGAGCCCCGCGAGGAGGTAGAGGGCGGCGGCGGTGAGGAGGGTGCCGCGCGGGGAGAGCACGGCGAGGAGGACGCCGCCGGTGGCGAAGCCGGCGATCTGGCAGAGACCGACCGCCATGTTGAGCACCGAGCGGCCCAGCAGGTAGCGCTCGCGCGGCAGGATCTCGCCGAGGAGCCCGTACCGCACTCCCCCGCCGAGCGACCCCACGACCCCGAGCACGGCGAGGAGCCCGAAGGCGGCGCCGAGCGGCATCCCGGGCACGGCCTGCACCCCGGTGCCCACCGCGAAGACGACGGCGACGACCGTCAGCGCGGTCCGGGGCGGCAGCCGGTCGGCGGCGGAGAGCAGGGTCGTGGCACCGAGCAGCTGCGCGAGCGAGGGACCGAACATGGCGAGCGCGGTCAGCAGCGGCGAACCGGTGGCCCGGAACACGAGCGTCGCGAGCCCCAGCCCCGCCACGGTCTGGGCGGCGGTCTGCGCGGAGCCGGCGAGGAAGAGGGGGGTGAACTCGGGGGTGCGGAACAGATCGCGGTAGCGGGGCCCGGCGGCGGGCGCCTCGGGAACGGAGAGGGGCATACCGGGGATTCTGGGGAGGCGGGGGCGGCGTCGGTACTGTTTCGCGGGACCGCGAAACAGGGGGGGGCGGGGGGCGGGGATGGGGAGGATCGTTCCGCAGATGCCGGTTCCGGGCAGGAGGCCCTTCTCCGGTGCCGGTCATCGCGTCGGAGGAAAGTCGGAGGAAAGTCGGAGGGAGCGGCATGGGGTGGTGGCGGCTGGGCGCGGACACGCTCGCGGGAGGCCGGTTCGTGATCTCGCCGCTCGCCGAGACCGTCGCGTCGCTGCACACCCTGCACGCGGGCCGCGCGGGCCATCCGGGCGAGCGGCAGTGGCTCGCGGACCGGCTGCCCGCGTACCGGGCACGGCTGGCCGCCGAACCGCTGGACGCGCTGCTCGTCCGGGCCGCGATCAGCCCCACCTGGCACGCGGACTTCCTCACGCCCACCCCGAGGGGCGACCACGAGCGGTGCTTCGAGGAGGAGGTCGAGGCGGTACGGGCGACCGCCCCGGAGGCCGCGCTCGCCGACCTGGCGGTGTCGGCGGGCGGTCGGCTCCCGGAGCCGCTGCGCTCGGCGCGCGATCTGCCGGAAAGGCTGGCGGCGCTGCTCGACTGGGTGTGGCGGGAGACGGTGCTGCCCGAGTGGCCCCGGCGGCGGCGGGTGCTGGAGGCCGACGTGACGGCCAGGACCGCGCGGCTCGCGCGGGGCGGCTGGGCGGCGGCGCTGGACGAGCTGCACCCGGGGCGGATGCGCTGGCTCGGGGACGGCCGGCTCCAGGTCAACCCCCGCGACTATCCCCCGCGTTCGGTCGTCGGCGGCCGGCTGCTGCTGGTGCCGGTGACGCCGGTGTCGGGCTGGGTGTCGTGGGAGGCGGCGGCCGGGGGGACGGTCGAGCGGTGCGCGATCGTCTACGCCTGCGCGGGCGTGCTCGCCGACCGCTCGGGCCCGGTCGTCCCGGAGGCCTTGGGCGCGCTTCTCGGACCGGCCCGGGCGGGCGTGCTGCTCCGCCTCGAAGCGCCCTTGTCGACCAGCCAGTTGGTGGCGCTGACGGGGCAGGGCCTCGGCTCGGTCGGACGCCACCTGAAGGTGCTGCACGACGCCGGCCTGATACGCCGCCGCAGGTCCGGCCGCTCGGTCCTCTACGACTGGACGGAGGCCGGCGCGGTGCTCGTAAGGGCGCAGGCGGACCGGACTCGACACGAAGGGTCCGGCTAGGGCCTGTCGTCGAACCCCGCCCAGGCGCGCAGGTGTTCGCCGAGGACGACGGCGTGCGGGAGGGAGGCGAGGACGGCCGTGTCGGCGGGGACGCCCTGGCGGGCGAGGCGGGCGGCGAGCGCGCCCCAGTGGTCGGCGGCGGCCTGCTCCGGCGTCTGGTCGCCGAAGGGTTCGTCGGGGCCGACGACGGTCCGGGCGTCGTCCTCGACGGAGGAGCGCGTCAGGAAGGCGCGGAGGTCCGCCGGCCCGCTCACGCTCCAGCCCCGGTCGTCGAGGAGGACCAGGGCGCGCCCGTCGGAGAGTTCGGCCTCCAGCCTCGCCGACACGCTCAGCTGCCGGTCGGTGGTGTGCACCGCGTCCAGCTCGACGTGGGTGACCAGGCGCGTCACGGCCGGCATGACGGTCTCCTCTCCTCGGCTCGCGCCCAGCCCAGGTAAGGCCGGCCAAGATCTTTTGAAGGCACTGCCTAACGGCCTGCGGCGCGAGCAGCCTTCCAGCCTGTCATCTCCGTCGCGCGGTCGGTGATGATGCCGTCGACACCCAGGTCGGCCAGTGCTCGCCAGCGGTCCGGCTCGTTCACCGTCCAGACGTTCACCGACACTCCTGCGGCGTGCATTTCCGCCACCAGCTCCGGCCGCGTCGACAGTGCCTTGTCGGAGACGTTGTAAGCCGTCACGCCCAGCTCGCGGGTCACTGCCACCGGGTCCGCGTCGAGCTTGTCGCGCAGCAGCCCCATCGGAACCTCCGGGGCCAGCGTACGGACGTGCCTCAGCGAATCCGGGAAGAAACTCTGCACCAGGACGCGGTCCATCATGCGCTGCTCTCGCACGAGCTGGATGATCCGCTCGATGTCGGCCTTGCCGCGAGTCCCGGTGATGTCGAGCAGCAGCCGGCCGCCGCGCTCTCTCAGGTCCGCCAGCTGGGCGGCGAGTGTCGGGATCCGCGTGCCCTTGTAGGCCGGGGCGAGATAGGAACCCGCGTCCAGGGCGTCGATCTCCGCCGAGGTCAGCTTCCCTATGTGTCCCGTGCCGTCGGTGGTCCGGTCCACGAACGCATCGTGGAACACGTAGGGGACGCCGTCCTTGCTCGGTCGTACGTCGTTCTCGATCCAGTCCGCTCCGACGCGACGGGCCACCTCACCCGCGATCAGGGTGTTCTCCGGAGCCACTGAGGAAGCACCCCGGTGCGCGATCACCGCCGGCAAGGTCTGCGAAGAAGCGGCAGTGGGTTCAGAGCCCCGGTCAGCCAGCAGGAAGGCAGCGGTCAGCGCGGCGGTCAGCGCAGTGGCGGATATGGCTGCGGCACGCCGCCGCCGGCCTCGTACAGGAGTCACGGAGGCGGACCCTAACACGGACCTGGACCCGTCCCCGGCACGCGGATCCGTTCCTGTCCGGTTCGGGTGATCCTCTCCAGGAGAACGGTCGGACGGCTCCGAACCTACTGGTCACCAGCACAGGAGCGGACCGCGACCTTCGCCACCGCATGTGACGACAGAACCTGGTGCCCCCGTCGCGGAGCGTGATCTATCCGACCCGCCGGGCGCCGGAACCGGCTAGCCGCTCCGGGGCGGCAGGCCGGCGTCGATGACCTCGGCGACGAGAGAGGCGCCGCGGCTGTTCTGGTGGATGTGGTCGGTCGTGAGCACGAGGCCGCGCCGCCGCGAGATCGTGTCGAGGCCGCGGCGCAGCACCGCTCGCTGGGCGAGGACGCCGATGACCGCCGCGGGCGTGGCCTCCCGGTACGGGGTCGGCGGCGGGGCCGCTCGGCGCAGTTCCTCGACCTGGCGCTCGTGGAGCGGCAGGTAGGCCACTCCGTCGGTGGCGGCGACCTCGGCGATCAGCCGGCTGTACGCCCGCGAGGCCAGCGCCGCCGGTCCGTCGGGTTGCTGGCCGAGGACCGGGAGCGACAGCAGGGTGACCGTCGCGTCGGTCTCCGCCTTCAGCCGGGCGACGACGGCTCCCAGGCACTGCTGGAACCAGCCGGGCGACGGGCGGTCCGGGAGCCGTTTGCGCTTCATCGCCTGCTCGACGGGGTAGCCGGCGAGGCTCGCCCGGGCGTCGTTGGTCCCGATCAGGACGGTGATCACGTCGGGTGGGTCGGTGACGACCGCGTCGAGGCGCTGGAGGAGGTTGTGGGCGAAGTCTCCGTTGACGCCGAAGCGGGCGAGCCGCAGGTCACCGGGAGGGCGGCGGCGTTCGAGGAGGTCCAGGTAGTCGACGCTGAACTGGGCGCGGGTGAGGCTGTCGCCGAGGCACGCGACGCGGGTCGTCACGGCGACTCCTCCGGGCCGGGCGCGCCCGCGCGTTCGGTCGGGCTGGTGCCGGTCCGGGGACGGTGGTCGGTGCCGAGGGCCGCGGTGACGGACAGGATCGACGCCGGCCCCTCCATGTCGACCGCGTGCCACACCCCGGCCGGGTTGACGGTGGCCTCGCCCGGCCCGAGCCGGACGCGGTCGAGCCGGCCGTCCACGTCCCTGGTGACCGTCACGGACCCGCTGAGGCAGACGACCAGTTCGTCGCCCGCGGGGTGGCTCTCCCAGTGGTCGCCGGGCCCGTCGCCGTCGAAGATCATCACCATCCGGCCGTCGGCGCCGTCCGCCGCGACCGCGGCGCTGTAGGCCCGGAGCACCTCCGGGTCCCAGGCGAAGCCCACGACGGCCTTCGCCGTCGATCCCCGTCCGAGGTGCACGGGGGTGGTCCGCAGGTCCAGGGCATCGTGTGCGTGCTGAACGAGTCTCATGCCGACGATCGTCCACGACGGCGATCGGGCGGTCTTGAAGAAAAGGGAAGAGGGGCCGGAGGGCTTCCGCTACGGCTGTCCGGCTCCGAGGAGGAGTTCCCCGCGACGCCAGGCCGTCGGCGTCCGGCCCGTGAACTCGCGCCAGTCCCGTACGAGATGGGCCTGGTCGGCGTAACCGCAGACGGCTGCCGCCTCGCCCCACGGAAGCGGGTCCCGCGCCGTCGCCAGTGCGTGCGCGTGCTCGAAGCGCAGGACCCGTGCGAGGGTCTTCGGCGACAGGCCCACCTCACCGCGGAACCGCTCGGTGAGGTGGCGGCGGCTCCAGCCGAGTTCCGCGGCGACCGCGGCGACCTGGACGCGCCCCCGCGCGGCGACGAGACGACGCCATGCCTCGGCCACCTCGGGCCGTACCCCGCGCGCATCGGCGCCGCGGGCGCCGCGGCCGACCGCCCGGAGGAGCGAGTCGTCCAGCGCGGCGAACCGCGCCGCCCATGTCGGCGCCGATCGGAGCCGGTCGACCAGTTCGACGGCGAGCGGGCCGAGCAGCGCGTCGAGGGGGACCAGCCGGTGGGCGAGTTCGGCGGCGGGCATGCCGTAGACGGCCCGGGCCCCGAGGGGTGTCAGCGACACCTGGACACCGTGCTGGCGTCCGTCGTGGTGGATCGCGACGGACCGGCACATCAGTCCGCCGGCCACGCTGTCGAATCGGGTGACCGGTGACCCGTCGTCGACGCCGGGCGCCACCTCCAGGGGATCCGCCAGGCTGATCACCGCGGTGAGCGCGCGGCTCGGCGGTCCGCAGTGCACCCCCGTCGGGAGCCGGCGGAGGTCGAAGCCGACGTACGACTCGACGTACTCCCGCAGGGCGGGCGCCGGTCGCGCGCAGATCCCGACGGACGTGGGGTCCTCCATCCTCGTGAGTGTACGAGCCGCCCGGCCCGGGGTGCGGGGGAACGGCGACGTGCCCGGCCGGATGGAGCCTGCCGGGCACGTCGTGTCGGGGATGGGGCCCCGGTGCGGGCCCCGCCCGCACCCGTGACGTGGACGACGGGTGCGGGCGGGGGCCGGTCGGTCAGACCGCGAGCGGCTTGATCGCGGTCGGCGCGTGACCCGGCTCGGTGGCCAGGTCCTCGAACTCGGTGACGTCGCTCATGTCGACGGTCTTGCTCATGGCGATGTTGGTGATGCGCTCCAGGATCGCCTCGACGACGACCGGGACCTGGAACTCGACGGCCAGCTTCTTGGCCTGCTCCAGCGCCTCGCCCAGCTTCTCCGGGTCGGTGACCCGGATCGCCTTGACGCCGAGGCCCTCGGCGACCTTGACGTGGTCGACGCCGTAGACGCCGATCTCGGGGGTGTTGATGTTCTCGAACTCGAGGTTGACCTCGAAGTTGATGCCGAGGCCACCCTGCGCCTGCCGGATGAGGCCGAGGTAGGCGTTGTTCACGAGGACGTGGACGTAGGGGACCTTGTGCTGGGCGGCGACCGCCAGCTCCTCGATCATGAACTGGAAGTCGTAGTCGCCGGAGAGCGCGACGACCGGGACGTCCGGCTGCGCGGTAGCGGCGCCGATGGCGGCCGGGATGGTCCAGCCGAGCGGGCCGGCCTGGCCGCAGTTGATCCAGTGGCGCGGCTTGTAGACGTGCAGGAACTGCGCGGCCGCGATCTGGGAGAGACCGATGGTGGTGACGTACCGGGTGTCCGGGCCGAAGGCCTTGTTCATCTCCTCGTAGACGCGCTGCGGCTTCATCGGGATGTTCTCGAAGTGCGTGCGGCGCTGGAGGGTGGCCTTGCGGTCCTGCGCGGAGGCGGCCCAGGAGGTGAAGTCGGGGAGCTTGCCCTCGGCCTTCCACTCCTTGGCGATCTCGATGAAGAGCTCCAGGGCGACCTTGGCGTCGGAGGCGATGCCGTAGTCCGGGGCGAAGATCTTGCCGAGCTGGGTGGGCTCGATGTCGACGTGGACGAACTTCCGGCCCTTGGTGTACGCCTCCAGGTTGTACCCGGTGTGGCGGTTGGCCCAGCGGTTGCCGATACCGATGACGGTGTCGGACTCCAGGAAGGTCGCGTTGCCGTAGCGGTGCGCGGTCTGGACGCCGACCATGCCGGCGGCGAGCTCGTGGTCGTCCGGGATGGTGCCCCAGCCCATGAGGGTGGAGATGACCGGGATGTTCGTCAGCTCGGCGAACTCGACCAGCAGGTCGGAGGCGTCGGCGTTGATGATGCCGCCGCCGGCGACGATCAGCGGGCGCTCGGCCTCCAGGAGGAAGCTCAGCGCCTTCTCGGCCTGGGCGCGGGTCGCGGACGGCTTGTAGACCGGCAGCGGCTCGTAGGTCTCCGGGTCGAACTCGATCTCGGTCAGCTGGACGTCGATCGGGAGGTCGATGAGGACCGGGCCGGGACGGCCGGAGCGCATCAGGTGGAAGGCCTGCTGGAAGACACCGGGGACCTGCGCGGCCTCCAGGACCGTGGTGGCGGCCTTGGTGACGGGCTTGGCGATCGAGGCGATGTCGACGGCCTGGAAGTCCTCCTTGTGGAGCTTCGAGACCGGAGCCTGACCGGTGATGCAGAGGATCGGGATGGAGTCGGCGATCGCCGAGTACAGGCCGGTGATCATGTCGGTGCCGGCGGGGCCGGAGGTGCCGATGCAGACACCGATGTTGCCGGCCTTGGCCCGGGTGTAGCCCTCGGCCATGTGGGAGGCGCCCTCGACGTGGCGGGCCAGCGTGTGGCTGATGCCGCCGACGTTCTTGAGCTCGCGGTAGAAGGGGTTGATCGCCGCGCCGGGCACGCCGAAGGCGTTGGTGACGCCTTCGCGCTTGAGGATCTCAACGGCCGCTGCGGCGGCGGTCATACGAGGCATGGGAGTGCTCCTGCTCGGCCGGTCGGTCGCAGGTGCCGGGCGGGCCGCCCGGTCCTGTTTCCGTAATGCGGAAAAACTGTTCTGCTATATGGAAGCAATGTAAGTGGGGGTCGGGAAGTCGTCAAGGGAGGTCCCACCAGACGGGCACCCGCGGGCCCTCCCCGGTGGCCGAAGTCGCACCCCCGCGCGGCCGGATTGGTGGACGATGACGTGCACGGGAAGAGGGGGTTCGGTGTGGGTGACTCGGTAGCGGTGCACTGCCCGGAGTGCCGGCGGAGCCATACGTACGCGGCGCCCGTCTACCCCTGCCCCTGCGGGAGCCCGGTCGCCCCGCGGCTGGTCCCGGACGCGACCGCCGAGCCGGTCCGGCACCGGACCTGGCTCGACGAGTGGGTCACCGTGCGCTGCCGCGCCTGCGGCCGCGAGGACCAGTGGCCGAGTCCGGAGCTGGGCTGCGCCTGCGGGGCGGTGCTGCGGATCCCGGTGGCACCGGTGACGGAGGAGGCGGTGGGGGCCGGGACCGCGACCCCCGTGCCGGAGGGCGAGCGGGACGAGGGGTACGGCTCCGAGCGGCACGGCCCCACGGCGCACGCGGCGGACGACTCCGCCGGCCCCGGGCCCGACGCCGCCCCGGCCGGCTTCCTCGCCGCCCCCGAACGGCGGGCCGGGGACGAGGGGGCAGAGGGAGCCGAGGGGGAGGAGACCGGGCACGAAGCGGGCCGGGACGAGGAGGGCTGGGACGGGGACGGCTGGGGCGGGGAGGCAGGGGACGGGGAAGCCCGGGACGAGCAGGGCCTGGAGGCGGCGACCTGGGAGCTGCCCCGGCAGGAGGACCCGGAAGAGGCTCCGGAGGAGACCCGGCTGGACGACCCGGCACCGGAGGGGTTCCCCGACGGCACGGCACCCACCGCCGAGGGGTCGCCCGGTGACACGGCACCCACCGCCGAGGAGTTCCCCGACGGCACGGCACCCACCGCCGAGGAGTTCCCCGACGGCACGGCACCCACCGCCGAAGGGTTCCCCGACGGCACGGCGCCCACCGCGCCCGTCACCGACTGGTTCGGGAACACTCCGCGGTCCTTCGCCGAGCGGTACCCCGTCCACATCCCGCTGCCGCCGACGGCCCCGCGGCCCGCGCCCGCCCGGGGCGCGTTCCGGCCGGTGACGATCCGGACGGCCTCGGACGCGGTCGCCGCGGCCGCCACGTATCTGCGCTGGCTCGGGTTCCGGGAGATCGTGCAGCCGGACGACCGGCACTCCGCCGGCGTGGACCTGCGCGGGCCCGGGCTCGTCGCCCAGGTCGACCCCAGCACCCGGCCGGCCGGGCTGCGGGCCGTCGAGTGCCTGTGGCTGAACGGACTCAACACCTCCGCCGTGGGCATCTTCTTCTCGCTCGCCGGCTACACCCCCGAGGCCCGGTCCCGCGCCACCGAGATAGGGCTGCCGCTCTTCGTCCTCGATCTCACCGGCACCCCGCAGCCCGTGAACAACGCGGCCGACGAACTCACTTCCGGCGGCGCCATCTGATCCGAACCACGCCCTTCGAGCGAACGGATCCGGCCATCCACGCGTGATGATCACGCTCCCCCGGGCAGAAACACCATGGGGGTGGAGGGCATGGGGACGGGGACGTGGTGGTGGGTGGCGGCGGTCGTGGCCGCCTGGACCGAGGTGCTCGCCGCGGCGGTGCTGCTGCGCGCCCGGCGGCCGGGCCCCGGTACGGGCCCCGCGGAGGCGCCGCCCGGGCCGGAGGCGCTGGCCCTGCTGCGCGGCGGACGCCGGGCCGCGGTGACGGTCGCGCTCGTGGCGCTGCACCAGCAGGGCGCGGTCGCGGCAGGACGCAAACGTACGGTTCGGGCCAACGGCGGGCCCGGCCGGACCCGCGACCCGGTGCGGCTCGGCGTCCACCGCTCGCTCCGCAACGCCCTCGGCCTGCGCGCCCTGGCCCTGCGCCCCGAGGTGCGCCGGGCCGTGGGCGGGCTGCGGGCCGAACTGGGGCGGGCGGGGCTGCTGCGCCCGCCGGGGCGGCACCGCTCGGCCCGGCTGCTCCTCGCCGCGGCGCCGGTGACGCTCGCGGCCGGGCTGCTCGCGGCGGCCGGCACCGGGGACGGACCGGGGCTCCTGCCCGTACTGGCCCCGGGCGTGCCGCTCCTCCTCGCCGCCCTCGCCCTGCTGCGGCTGCCGCCCTCGACCCGGACCGCCCGCCGGCTGCTGGCCGAGCTGCGGGAGCGGCACCCGCTGCCGGAGCACCGGCACGAGGTGACGGACGGGCGGCTGGTCCTGCTGTACGTGGCGCTGCACGGCGACCCGGCGCTGGCCCTGTTCCTGCCCCGGTTCTCCCGGGACGGGGGCCTGTCGGGGCCCGGCTGACGACGCGCGCCGGGCCGGACCCGACGGCCCGTGTCGGCCAGGTCGGGACCACCGCGCCTCCGGCCCCCGCCGAGCCGGGCGCATACTGGCGTATGCGCATCCGAGTGGCCGCACCGGCCGAACTCCCGCTGCTCCAGTCCATCGAGCGCGCGGCGGGCGAACCCTTCCGCACCCTCGGCATGACGGCCGTCGCCGACGACGAACCCCTCCCGCTGGACGTGCTGGAGGGGTACCGGGTGGCGGGCCGGGCCTGGGTGGCGGTCGACGGGGCCGACCGGCCCGTCGCGTACCTCCTCACGGACACCGTGGACGGCGCCGCCCACATCGAGCAGGTCTCCGTGCATCCCGACGCGGCCCGCCGGGGCGTCGGCCGGGCGCTGATCGAGCACCTGGCGGAGGCCGCCCGGGAGGAGGGCCTGACCGCCCTGACCCTCACGACCTTCACCGAAGTGCCGTGGAACGCCCCGTACTACGCCCGCCTCGGCTTCCGCCCGCTCGCCGAGGCGGACCCGGACCTCACCGACGGCCTGCGCGCCATCAGCCGCGCCGAGGCCGCCCACGGACTGGCGGCCTGGCCCCGCATCTGCATGCGCCGCGAACTGGCGAGGAAGCCGGTGGGCTAGGCAGGTCCGGAGGAACCCGGTGGGCTAGGACTCACCCGGGGTCGCGTACCGCTCCCTCAGCTCCACCTTCCGCACCTTGCCGCTCACCGTCATCGGGAACTCCGCGAGGATCTCGACGCGGCGCGGGACCTTGTAGTGGGCGAGGCGGTCCCGGCAGAAGGCGGCGAGTTCGTCGAGGGTGGGCGGGTCGGCCGGGTCGCGCGGGATCACGCAGGCCAGGATCTCCTCGCCGTACCGCTCGTCGGGAACGCCGACCACCTGCACGTCGGCGATCTTCGGGTGCGCGTACAGGAACTCCTCGATCTCGCGCGGGTACACGTTCTCGCCGCCGCGGATGATCATGTCCTTGATGCGGCCGACGATCTGGACGTACCCGTCCTCCCGCATCACCGCGAGGTCGCCGGTGTGCATCCAGCGGCCCGCGTCGACGACCTCGGCGGTCTTCGCCGGCTCGTCCCAGTAGCCGAGCATCACGCTGTAGCCGCGGGTGCACAGCTCGCCCGCGGCGCCGCGCTCCACGGTGAGGCCGGTCGCCGGGTCGACCACCTTCACCTCGACGTGCGGCAGGACCCGGCCGACCGTGCCGGTGCGCCGCTCCAGGTCGTCGTCGCGGCGGGTCTGGGTGGAGACCGGGGAGGTCTCGGTCATGCCGTAACAGATGGACACCTCCGCCATGTTCATCTCGGCGACCACCCGCTTCATCACTTCCACCGGGCACGGCGAGCCCGCCATGATGCCGGTGCGCAGCGAGGACAGGTCGTAGGCGGCGAAGTCCGGGAGGTTCAGCTCCGCGATGAACATCGTCGGCACTCCGTAGAGGGAGGTGCAGCGCTCGTCCTGGACGGCGCGGAGGGTCGCGGCCGGGTCGAAGGAGGGGGCCGGGACGACGATGCAGGCGCCGTGCGAGGTGGCCGCGAGATTCCCCATCACCATGCCGAAGCAGTGGTAGAAGGGCACCGGCACGCAGATCCGGTCCTGCTCGGTGTAGGCGATCATCTCGCCCACGAAGTAACCGTTGTTGAGGATGTTGTGGTGGGAGAGCGTGGCGCCCTTGGGGAAGCCGGTGGTGCCCGAGGTGTACTGGATGTTCACCGGCTCGTCGGCGGAGAGCGGTTCGGGGACGAGCCCTCCCGACGGGCGGGCGGCGAACTCGTCCCAGCTCGGGTCGCCGAAGTACACCGCCTCCCGGAGCTCCGGGCACTCGCCCCTGACCTCCTCGACCATCGACCGGTAGTCGCTGGTCCTGTGGGCGAGCGAGGCGAGGAGCATTGAGATCCCCGACTGGCGCAGCACATAGGCGAGTTCGTGTGCGCGGTAGGCGGGGTTGATGGTGACCATGACGGCGCCGACCCGGGCGGTGGCGTACTGGACCAGGACCCACTCGGGGCAGTTCACCGCCCAGATGCCGACCCGGTCGCCCTTGCGGACGCCGCTGCCGAGCAGCGCGCCCGCGATCCGGTCGACCTCGGCGCCGAACTCGGCGTAGGTCCAGCGGCGTCCGCCCGCGACGTCGACGAGGGCCTCGCGGTCGGGCCAGGCGGCGACGGCCCGGTCGAGGTTGGCGCCGATGGTGTCGCCGAGGAGCGGGGTGTCCGCCGCCCCGTGCGCGTAGGAGAGCTCCGTACGGCTCGTGCCGGACGTGGGGATCGTGCCCGTCATGCGAGGTCTCCTTCGGTGAACTCCGGTCCGGTGGACGCGCCTTCGGCGGTGAGGCGGCGCAGCTCGACCCGGCGGATCTTGCCGGAGACCGTCTTCGGCAGCTCGGCGAACTCCAGGCGGCGGACCCGCTTGTACGGGGCGAGGACGGCCTTCGAGTGGGCGAAGAGGGTCCTGGCGGTCTCCGCGTCCGGCTTGAAGCCCTCGGCGAGGACGACGTACGCCTTCGGGACGGCGAGCCGCAGGGGGTCGGGCGCGGGGACGACGGCCGCCTCGGCGACGGCCTCGTGTTCGAGGAGGGCGCTCTCCAGCTCGAAGGGGCTGATCTTGTAGTCGGACGCCTTGAAGACGTCGTCGGCGCGGCCCACGTAGTGGATGTAGCCGTCCTCGTCGCGGCTGCCGATGTCGCCGGTGCGGTAGTAGCCGCCGGCCATCGCCTCCGTCGTCTTCTCCGGGTCGCCGTGGTATCCGGTCATCAGGCCCACCGGGTGGGCGGACAGGTCGAGGCAGATCTCGCCCTCCTCGACGTCCGCGCGGCCCGTCACCGGGTCGACCAGGGTGACCGCGTAGCCGGGGCTCGGGCGGCCCATGGAGCCTTCCTTGAGCCGCTGACCGGGGCTGTTGGAGACCTGGACGGCGGTCTCGGTCTGGCCGAAGCCGTCGCGGATGGTGACCCCCCAGCCGCGCCGGACCGCCTCGATGACCTCGGGGTTCAGCGGCTCCCCGGCGGCGACGACCTCGCGCGGCGGGGTGGCGAGGCGGCCGAGGTCGGACTGGATGAGCATCCGCCAGACGGTCGGCGGGGCGCAGAAGGACGTGACGCCGTGGCGTTCCATCTCGTCCATCAGCCGGCCCGCGTCGAAGCGCGTGTAGTTGTGGACGAAGACGGTCGCCTCCGCGTTCCAGGGCGCGAAGAGGTTGGACCAGGCGTGCTTGGCCCAGCCGGGCGAGGAGATGTTGAGGTGCACGTCCCCGGGCCGGAGCCCGATCCAGTACATCGTCGCCAGGTGCCCGACCGGGTAGGAGACGTGGGTGTGCTCCACCAGCTTGGGGCGGGCGGTGGTGCCGGAGGTGAAGTACAGCATCAGCGTGTCGTGGGCGAGGGTGACGCCGTCGGGCTCGAAGACGTCGGACTCGCGGGCGGCGTGCTCGTACCCCAGCCAGTCCACCCCGTCGCCGCCGATCGCGATGCGGGTGTAGTCGCCGGGCACCTCGGCGAACTTCCCGGTGTCCTCGGCGCGCGTGATCACGTGCCTGGCCCGGCCGCGCTCGACGCGGTCGCGCAGGTCGGCGGGGCCGAGGAGGGGGGTGGCGGGGATGACGACGGCGCGCAGCTTCATCGCGGCGAGCACGGTCTCCCACAGCTCGGTCTGGTTGCCCAGCATCACGATGATCCGGTCCCCGGCGCGGACGCCCTGGGCGCGCAGCCAGTTCGCGACCCGGTTCGAGCGGGCGGACATCTCCGCGAAGCTCACCTTCGTCCCGGAGCCGTCCTCCTCGACGATGTGCAGGGCGGTGCGGTCGTTGCCCTCGGCGATGACGTCGAACCACTCCAGCGCCCAGTTGAACCGGTCGGGGCGGGGCCAGACGAAGCCGTCGCGGGCCGCCGCGTAGTCCTCGCGGTGCCGGAGCAGGAAGTCCCGGGCGGTCCGGAACTCCTCCGTCGCGCTGGTAGCCGTCATGTGTCCTCCTCGTTGCGGGACCGGTCCCGCCCATCGTGTAATCGGTGACCTCGGTGTCACTACCCCCGTTCGGGGGTGAAGGAGCGGGCGGACCGGGGCGAGGGCGTGAGGGAAGGGGTGTTCCGCCATGGCCGAGCGGACCGAGGCGGTGGAGCTGCGGGCGGCGCTGGTGCGGCTGCGGCGCGGCAGCGGGCTGCCGGTGGTCTTCGGCGGCCTGGTGGAGGCCGGCCGGCCGCTGCGGATCGCCGAGCTGCACGGGGCGCTCACCCCGGCGCTCCGGGGCCTGGCGGTCTCCCCCGGCAACGGCCTGGGCGGCAAGTGCGTGGCCCTGGCCCGGCCGTGCGCGGTCACCGACTACCCGGTGGCCCGGCACATCACCCACGAGTACGACCTCCCGGTGTCGGCGGAGGGCCTGCGGTCGGTGATCGCCGTGCCGGTGGTCGTCCGGCGGCAGGTGCGCGGGGTGCTGTACGGGGCGCTGCGGGACGCGCTGCCGCTCGGTGAGCGGGTCTTCGACGCGGCGGTGGCGGCGGCCCGGGACGTGGAGCAGGCGCTGGCCGTACGTGACGAGGTGAGCCGCCTGGTGGAGCCGGCGGCGGCGCCGGGACCGTCGTGGGAGGAGGTGCGGCAGGCCCACGGGGAGCTGCGGGCTCTCGCCCCGCGGGTGGCCGACGAGGAGCTGCGGGCCCGGCTGCTCGCCGTCTGCGGCCGGCTGGAGTCGGCGGCGGGGCGGCCGGGCCCGGCCGAGGACGTGGCGCTGACACCGCGCGAGACGGACGTCCTGGCGGCGGTCGCCTCCGGGGCGACGAACGCCGCGGCGGCGCAGCGGCTCGGGCTGCGCCCGGAGACCGTCAAGGGCTATCTGCGCTCGGCGATGCGGAAGCTGGGGGCGCACACCCGTCTCGAGGCGGTGGTGGCGGCGCGGCGGGCGGGGGCGCTGCCGTAGGGAAGAGCGTGCGGGCCTCCACGTCGGGGCCGCGCAGGAGGCGGCTCACGGCCTCGTCGACGCCGTCCCCGAGGTGGTACGGGCCGGTGTGGTGGAGGAGGAAGAACCGCCCGGTCTCGTCGAGGAGCAGCATGGCCCCGTCGAAGGTGGTGTACCCGACCGGGAAGAGCCGGGTCCGCAGCGCTCCGGCGAGTTCGGCGACGTCCTCGCCGCTCTCCTCGTAGATCCAGTGCGGGGTGAGGCCGACGGCGTCGGGCGGGGTGCCCGGGATGTCGAAGCGCAGTCCGCCGTACGTCCGGACGAAGGCGCGGGCAGCGGGGAACGCCTCGACGGGGTGCCCTTCCGCGGCGAACCGTTCGGTCACGGTCCGCAGCAGCGCGCCGAGCCGCTCGTCGCCGATGTCCCGCCCGGGGTGGTGACCGGCCCGGGCGAGCACCGCCGCGACCTCGGCCCGGCTCATACGGGGCTCGGGCGCCGCGCGGGCGGGGGTGCTGTCGGGTGCGGCGGGCTCGGGTCCGGCCCGCTCGGCGCGGTCCGTCCGGGGCGTCCCCTCACTCGGCGGCACGGAAGACCAGGTCATAGGCGCCGTCGGCGGGGCCGGTGAGGCGGAGGGTCCGTTCGGCCTCGGCGGTGAGGGCGGCCCGGTCGGCGCGGGTGAGCCGGCCGAAGGGCTCGACGGTCAGCGTGACGCGCCCCTCGGCCTCCTCCAGGAACCAGAGCCCGGCGAGGAGGCCGTCGAGGAGGAAGACGCGGTGGGCCCGGTTGCCGGTCCAGGTGCGGCCCCGGTGCTCGTCGGGGACGACCCTGCGCCGGTCGGCGTGCGAGAGGAGCAGGTTGTCGAACTCGGGCAGGAAGCGCGGCGGGGCGGGGACGGACTCGTCCGGGCGGGGGGCGTCGGGCAGGTCGAAGAGCTCGGTGCCGGCCTCGTCCCGGAGGGCGAGCAGCCGGGGCCGCAGCCGCTCGAACACGGGCCGCAGCCGGGTCAGCCCGCACCATGCCTGCATGTCCTTCACGGAGGCGGGCCCGAAGGCGCCGAGGTAGCGCAGCAGGGTCTCGTCGAGGTCGGCGGTGCCGTCCGCCGCGCCCTCGAACCACACGTCGGTGGTGGTGAGCGCGACCTGGCCGCTGCTCCCCCACAGTCCGCGTGGGGTGACCTGGACGAGCGGCAGCAGACAGCGCGCGGCGACGGTCAGGGCCTGCGGGTCGGCCTCCGGCCACTCCTGGAGGAGGCGTTCGCGGAGCTGCTTGGGGGTACGGGGCTCCGCCTCGACGAGGTCGCGGGCGAGGGCGGCGAGCCGGTCGAGGTCGACGCCGGCGAGCCCCTTGCGGAACATGCCGAGCTCGCGGTCGATCGCGCCCGGCTGGGCGAGGGCGCGCAGGGCGACGGCGTCGCGGGCGGTGTGGGTGTGGACGGTGGAGCGCAGGGTGACGATCCGGGCGACGGCCCGGGACTCCATGAGCGCGGACAGCTCCTCGGGCCGGAAGCCGTCGAGGCGGGCGGCGAGGGCGTAGTACGGCGCCTTGGTGTTCTGCGCCTGGAGCCCCACCAGGTGGCGCACGGCCTCCTCGGGCCCGAGCGGGGAGTGCCGGAGCAGCAGCTGGCGGGCGAGGGTGGCACGGCCCAGGGCGCGGCGCGAGACCGGGGGAAGGGAGTCCATGCGGGGGACGCTACAAGGCATCGAGGACAGTTCTCGTCCTCTTTCCTGGCGTCGGAGGAAAAGCGGCGACTCAGCGGCCCGCCAGGATCCGCACTGCCCCTCCCCGACCACCCTCTTCCCGCCCATATATCCTGATCATCCCCCTGCGAGGCCCCGGCGGGACCCGCAGCAGCCGACCCGGAGGTACGCACGTGTCCGACCGCCACCCCCGCGCGGCCTGGCGGCGCCGTCCGGAGCCGTCCCCGGCCCCGTCGCCCCCGGAGGCCCCCGCCGCCGAGCCGAGCGTGATCCAGGCGACCCTGTACCGCGACGGCCGCAAGGTGTCATCGCCGGCGACGCTGGCCGAGACGTACCGGCAGCTGCGCGAGCATCCGGACGGCATGGCGTGGATCGGCCTGCACCGTCCGACCGAACAGGAACTCCACTCCCTGGCGGCCGAGTTCGACCTCCACGAACTCGCCGTCGAGGACGCCCTGGAGGCCCACCAGCGACCGAAGCTGGAGCGGTACGGCGACACCCTCTTCGTCGTCCTGCGCGCGGCCCGCTATCTGGACGCCCAGGAGGAGGTCGACTTCGGCGAGCTCCACGTCTTCGTGGGCCCCGACTTCCTCATCACGGTCCGCCACGGCGCGGCGCCCGACCTGTCGGCGGTCCGCCGCCGCATGGAGGAGGACCCCGACCTGCTCGCCCTCGGCCCCGAAGCCGTCCTGTACGCCATCCTGGACGCGGTGGTCGACGGCTACGCCCCGGTCGTCGCCGGTGTGCAGAACGACGTCGACGAGATCGAGACCGAGGTCTTCGGCGGCGACCCCACCGTCTCGCGCCGCATCTACGAACTCTCCCGCGAGGTGGTCGAGTTCCAGCGCGCGACCCGCCCGCTCGTCGGCATGCTCCACGGCCTGATGGCCGGCTTCGCCAAGTACGGCACCGACGAGGAACTCCAGCGCTACCTCCGCGACGTCGCCGACCACGTGACCCACACCAGCGAACGTGTCGACGGCTTCCGCCAGGCCCTCGCGGACATCCTGACGGTCAACGCGACCCTGGTCACCCAGCAACAGAACGCGGAGATGCGCGCGTTGGCCGAAGCGGGCTTCGAACAGAACGAGGAGATCAAGAAGATCTCCTCGTGGGCCGCGATCCTGTTCGCCCCCACGCTGGTCGGCACGATCTACGGCATGAACTTCGACAACATGCCGGAGCTGCACTGGGCGGGCGGGTATCCGTTCGCGGTGGTGCTGATGGCGGTGGTGTGCGTGAGTCTGTACGTGGTCTTCAAGCGGAAGGACTGGCTGTAGCGGAGGCCCACGCCCTGATCATCCGACGCCGCGGACAAGCCGCACGCGGCCGGCTGCCCTCCCGTCGAATGCGAGACCGTCATGACGGCACCGGCCCTCCGGGCCGCGTGACCGGACGTGTCGCCCCCGCCTGCACCGGACCCCCGCCGGCCCTGGGCGGCTACTGATCGGCAAGAAGTCGGTTGACCCGTGCCTCTGCGGTGGTCAGAAGCTTGTCGATGTCGGCGTCCCTGTCGGTGAGGACGCCGGACATCACGTCGTCGAGGATCTTGTAGAGCTCCTGGGCCTTCGGCGGTTCGGCCTTGCCCGGGACGGGGTTGTCCATGAAGGTCTTGAAGTTGGCGACCGGCATGGTGGCGTGCTCGACGCGGGCGGCGTCGTCCTTGGCCTTGGTGCCGCCGAGCCAGAAGTTCGGCTGGGGGATGCCGACCGGCAGGCCGTCGGCCTTGGTTCGCGCCCAGTCGAACTGCCCCTTGCCGACCGTGGCGAACTTGAAGCCGAGCCAGGCGACAGCGGCCTTGATCTTGTCGGGCGAGATGCCCTTCTTGATCATGTAGTTGTTGCCGCCGACCAGGGTGTTCCTGCCGCCGGGGAGGGGTCCCATGCCGAAGTTCTCATACCTCGCGCCGAGTTCCTGGACCATGTACGTGATGTCGTCGGGCGCGGCGAGGAACATGCCGAGCTTGTCGGTGGCGATCCGCTTCTGGAGGTCGCCCCACTTCAGCAGCTGGGTCTCGCCCATGCTGTCGTCCTCCCAGCGCATGGCGTGGAGGTTCTCCGCGACCTGCTTGCCGAGCTCGTTGTTGAAGGCCGCCTTGGTACCGCTCGCGTCCACGATGTCGCCGCCGAGGCTGTAGAGCTGGGCGGTGAAGTGCCAGCCGCCGGTGTTGCCGGCGCTGTACTCGCCGAAGCCGGCGACGCCCTCGCCGAGGCCCGCTATCTTCTTGGCGGCGGCCCGGACCTCCTCCCAGGTCCGCGGCGGGGCGTCGGGGTCCAGGCCGGCCTCCTCGAACAGCTTGCGGTTGATCAGCAGGCCCATCGTGTAGTTGCTGGTCGGCAGGCCGTAGAGCCTGCCCCTGTGCCGGAGGGAGTCGAGGACGTCAGGGTTGATGTCCTTGAGGAGTGGTACCGACCACGGATGCACGTAGGCGGAGATGTCCTGGGCGCCGTCCTCGGCGAGGACCTGGGGCAGGTCGGTGAAGTAGGTGTAGAAGACGTCCGGCTGCGACCTCGCCTTGAGCATGGCGGTGAAGCGCGGCGGCTCCAGACACTGGCCGGGGGTGGAACGCCCCTCGACGGTGACGTTGGGATAGGTCTCGTTGAACGCGGCGACGTCCTCCTTCCACTCCTTCAGCTCGGCCGCCTTCGCCGGCGGCGGCATGCAGTCGATCGTGATCGTCACCTTGGTGTTCGGATCGAGAAGCGTCGTGGGGTCCGAAGAGTCCTTGCCGCGGGCTGCACCGTCTCCGCCCCCGACTGCCGCGCAGGCCGTCAGCACGAGGACGAGGAGGGCGGCCGCGGAAGCGTGACGGCGGCGGCGCGGCAGAACGGTTCTCAAGATGGAGCCCCTTCGGACATGCGTACGCATTCGCCCCACCTTGGCCGGGGCGAGGCAGATGTTGTCGGGTGATTCACCGGGCAGCCGGCTGTCGGAGCGGGCGCCGAGGACGACGGCGAGGGTGAGGCGGCGCCGCCCACGAAGCACATGGCGTCTGTTCCCCAGGAGCAGCTTTCGAGCTTCTGCGCGTGCGGGATGCCTTCCCGGCCGAAGCCCTCGCGAGGGGGCGGCGCCCACCGCGGGTGCGGTGGGCGCCGTCGTACTCGCCGGAGGTGCGGGCGGGATCAGCAGGGGTTGATGTTGATCTTGAAGTTGGTGGTGTTCCGGATGTTCTCGGCGTTGTCCTGCATGCGCAGGCAGTTGAAGGTCACTTCGCCGACGGCGGGGCCCTGGCCGGGCTCGGGCATCTCGTTGGCCCAGATGCCGATGCCGGACCTGGCGTCCCAGGCGTCGCCGCTCCGCTTCGCGCCCGTGATGGAGATGTCGGTGAAGACGGTGTCCTTGACCGGGTTCTCCGGCTGGGAACCGGTGTACTTGGTCTGGAACATGATGCCGCTGTAGGTGGGGTCGACGATGTCCACGTGGCTCACCCGGATCCCCTGGAAGACCTTCGAGGCGGAGAAGATCCAGATGCCGGGGAAGGACTGGTTGCCCCAGAAGTGGCCACCGGCCCGGACGATCGAGATGTTCTCGAAGTTCGTCGGGATGGTCCCGAAGCCGTTCATCGGGTAGCCGAAGTCCAGCGACGAGATGGTGATGCCGGAGTAGACGAGCGTGTCGGCGATGTGGATGTTGCGGAAGGTGTTGTTGTAGCCGCCGTACACCGCGATGCCCGCGGCCCGCCAGGTGAGCGTGGTGGTGAGGTTCTCGTAGACGTTGTTCTTCATGTCCGCGCCGCCGGCGTCGATCGCCGAGAAGAGCGCGAAGCTGTCGTCGCCGGTGGCCCGTGCGTCGTTGTTGGACACCAGGTTGTCCGTCGAGCCGTTGGTCATGTTGACGCCGTCGGCGAACATGTTCCGGATCCGGGAGTTCTTGATCGTCACCCGGTCGGTGTTGGCGCCCCAGTAGAGGCACACCATGTGCTCGTTCCAGATGTCGTCGATGACGACGTCCGCGACGTTCGCGAAGTCGAAGACCTTGCCCGGGCCGTCGATGCGGGTGACGTAGTTGCCGAAGTAGGCGAAGCCCTTGAAGTGCGAGCCGTTCGCCGTGGCCTCGGCGCGGAAGCCGATGTCGGTGTTGTCCTGCGTGGTCGGCGCGTGGAACTTCGTGAACCACGGGCCGGCGCCGACGACCTTGACCGCCTTGCCGTAGACCTGGAACTTGCTGGAGGTCTGGTAGTCACCGGCCGGCAGGTAGACGCCGACGAGCTTCCCGGTGGTGTCCATGCGGACCTTGTCGAGGGCGTTCTGCACGTCCTGGTGGGTGAAGCCGGCCGGCACCGTGTAGGTGGCGGGGTCCGGGTTCGCGACCGGGGCGACCTGCTCCAGGTTCACGAAGTCGATCGCGTAGTGCGCGGCCGAGTTCGCGGAGTCCTTCTGGAGCTTGATCTTGCTGCCGGCGGGGATGGTCTCCCCGAACATCAGGTTCGCCTCGTCGTAGATGTGGCGCGGGGCGCCGGAGCCCGGGTCGTTGCCGGGTCCGGCCTCGGCGCCGTACAGCCAGGCGTACTTCGAGGTGAGCGGCAGCGCCTTCTTGAACACGCCGTCGACGTAGACGTTCAGGGTGGTGTTGATGCCGCCGCCGCCCGGGGCGTCCGGGATCGAGAAGCGGGTGACCAGGGTGTTGGTCGCGGCGCGGGTGGTGAACTCGACGTACTCGCCGGTCGCGTCCAGGGTGACGGCCTTGCGGCCGGACGCCTCGCCCGCGATGTCGCCGATGGTGCGGTTGGGTCCGACGACGGAGGCTCCGCCGCCGGCGGCGCCGTCCTCCGCCTCGTACATCGTGTACGGCATGTTCGCGCCGCGGCCGACGAACAGCGGCTGCGACTGCGCGTTGTTCTCCCGCTTCACGGGCAGTTCGTTCGCGTCGGCCGCGATGACCGTCCTGACGGTGTAGGAGCCGTTGACGGCCGTCCACGTGCCGAGGCTCACGACGGCCGAGGCTCCGGGCGCCAGGGCGCCGCTCTGAGCGCCCGTCAGGGTCTTGACCACGCCGCCCTGAGCGTTGAGGAGTTCCAGCGTCACCGCGCGGTCGCCGGTCGTGGTCGGCTCCGTGCCCTGGTTCTTCACCGCGACCTTGAACGTGACGGCGTCGCCGGCGGTCGGGCTCGACGGGCTGGTCGTCACCGAGGTGGCGAGCAGGTCGGAGCTCGCGACCGGCTTGACCACGAGGGCGGTGGACCGGGTGTGGGTGTTGTTGGTCTCGTTCTGCTCCAGGACCTGGTTCGCCTCGTCGGCGACCGCGCTCAGCTCGTACGAGCCCGCGGCGCGCGCGCCGATGGAGACGGGGACGGTGGCCTGCTCGCCGGGGGCCAGCGCCGGGGCCTGCCCGGTCGCGACCTTGGTGCCGCCGAGGCGGACGGCGACCTTGCTCGCCGCCGCGGGCGCGGCGCCGTCGTTGCGGACGACGGCCGAGACGGTGATCTCGTCGTCCTCCTCGGGCGCGGCGGGCGTGGTGGTCAGTCCGGTGACGGTCAGGTCCGGGTTGGGCGCGGGCACGCCGACGACCTGGAACTCGGCGATCTGGCCGCCGGGGGCGCCGGTGTTGGCGGTGAACTTCAGCTGGACGTCGGCGAGTCGCGCGGTCAGCGGGATCGTGACCGTGTTGCCGCTCGCCGGGTCGAAGGAGTAGCCCTTGGCCGCGACCTTGCCGGTGAAGCCGGTGGCGCTCTGCTCGCGGCCGAGGACCTCCAGGGTCTGGGTGCGGGCCTGCCACGCCTGGGCCGGGTTGAGCTTCAGCACGAGCTTGTCGATGTCGGCGTTGGCGCCGAGCTTGACGGTGAGGGTCTGGGGGTAGGCGCCGCCCGCGCCCTCCCAGTAGGTGGCGGTGTCGTTGTCGTTGGCGCTGCCCGCGGCGAAGCCGCCCGTGGTCGAGGACGCCTCGATCGGCTTGCCTACGGAGAGGTTGGAGCCGCTGCCGCCGGTGCCGTTGCGGGTGACGCTGTTGGAGGCGACGGAGGTGTTGCCCGCCGCGTCCTTGGCGACCACGTGGTAGGCGACCGTGGCGCTCGCCGGCTGGGTGTCGGTGTAGGTGGTGACGCCCCCCGCGACGCTGCCGCGCAGGACGTTGTTGGCGTACACGTCGTACGCCGTGACGCCCTTGTTGTCGGTGGCGGCGGTCCAGGTCAGCTTCACCTGGCCGCTCGCCGGCTCGGTGAACCCGAGGTTCGCGGGGGCGGTGGGGGCCTGGGTGTCGCCGCCGTCGCCGGTGCGGGTGACGGTGTTGCTGTCCCCGGACTGGTTGCCGGCCGCGTCCTTGGCCCGGACCCGGTAGGAGACCGTCTGGTCGGCCGGGCGGTTGTCGGTGAAGCTCGTGACGTCACCCGCGACGGAGGTCAGCAGGACGTTGTCGGCGTAGACGTCGTAGCCGGAGACCCCGACGTTGTCGGTCGAGGCGTTCCAGGTGAGCCTGATCTGGCCGGTGGCGGGCTGGGTGTAGGCCAGGTTCGCGGGGGCGGACGGGGCCTGGGTGTCGCCGGTGGCCGGTCCGTAGACCTCCAGCTCGGATATCTGGGCGGCGGGCTGGACGGTGTTCGCGGTCACCAGCACGCGCACGTAGCGGGTGGTGGTGGAGTCCAGCGTGATCGTCGCGGTGTTGTCGTTGGCCGCGTTGAACGCGTACGCGTCGGAGGCCGACAGGTCGGTGAAGTCGGTGCCGTTGGTGCTGCCCTGGATCTTCAGGGTCTGGCTGCGGGTGCCCCAGCCGGCGGGCAGCTTGAGGACGACCCGGTTGACGGCGACGGAGGCGCCGAGGTCGGCCTGGAGCCACTGGGGAAGGGTGTTGTTGGTGCTCTCCCAGTAGCTGGCCCGGTTGCCGTCGTTGGCGTTGGGCGCGGCGTACACCTCGGTGTGGCTGCTGGCGGTGAGGGTCTTGCCCGCGGCGAGGTTCGCGGAGGAGCCCTCGGCGGCGTGCACCTCCAGCTCGGAGAGCTGGGCGGCCTGCCATCCGGTGTTGGCGGTGACGTTCACCCGGACGAAGCGGGCCTGCGTGGCCGGGAAGGCGACGGTGACCGTGTTGGCCGAGCCGGGGCTGAAGGTGTAGGTGGCGGAGGCCTTCAGGGTGGAGAAGCTGGTGCCGTCCGCGCTGCCCTGGACGGACAGGGTCTGGTTCCGGGCCTCCCAGCCGGCGGGCAGCTTCAGGACCACCTCGTCGACGCGGGTGGAGGTGCCGAGGTCGGCCTGCACCCACTGGGGCAGGGAGGTGCCGGCGCTCTCCCAGTACGTGCCCTGATTTCCGTCGGTGATGTTGCCGGCGCCGTAGCCGGACTGGGCGCTGCTGGAAGCGGCGGCGTCACCGAGCGCGATATTGGGTCCGCCGGCGGCGTGGGCGGCCATCAGGGGACCTCCCAGCGCCAGCAGGCTCGTCGCGATCGCGGCGCTCAGGCACCGTGACCGCCAGGTGGGGGTTCTCATCGTTCCTCGCTTCGTGGAGGGGGTGGGGGTGGGGACGCCCGGACGCAGGGCCGGGCGTCCCCACGGGAGGGGGATCGGGACGTCAGCCCTGGTTGAAGACGAACTGCGTGCCGGGCTGCGAGCAGACGTCGCCCTTGGCCGAGTTCGTGACGGTGACGTTCGTCAGCGTGGCGCTGCCGCGCGCACCGCCCATCGCGAGGATTCCGCAGCCGTTGAGCGACTTGTCGATCTTCACGTTCGTGACCTTGACGTTCGGCATGGAGCCGCCGCCGGTCTTGAACTGGATGCCGTCATAGGTCGACTCGTGGATGTCGGTGTCCCGGATGGTGACGCCCGGGATGTCGGGGCCCTGGGCGAAGAGGGTGATGGCGCCGAACTCCTGGTCCTCGTTCCAGAACGCGCCGCCGGTGCGGTACAGGGCGTTGTTGGCGATCAGCGTCTGCCCGGAGAAGGGCAGCGGGTCGTGGTCGGTCGCCAGCATGATCCCCGGGTAGTTCATGGTGTCGGAGACCACGTTGTTCTCGATGGTGTTGCCGTAACCGCCGTAGATCGCGATGCCGTTGGCCCGCCAGGGGAGCTGGACCGTGTTGTTGCGGAAGTGGTTGTCGTGGCCGACGTCCACCGACGTGTCCTTGACGTACTTGTTGGCCCACACCGCGAGGGCGTCGTCGCCGGTGTTGCGGAAGGACGAGTTGTAGACGGTGGAGTTGCGGGTGCCGTTGGAGAAGTTGACGCCGTCGGCGTAGGTGTTGCGGATCCGCATGCCGCTGAACTCCACGCCGTCGCCGGGGTTCCACAGCTCGGGGATGTTGGTGTAGTCGCGGCCGACCCAGGCGCCGACGTTGGCGTGCTCGATCCAGACGTTGTTGATCTTGGTGTTCTTGCCGAAGCGGCCGTTGAGGCCGACGCCGCCCTCCTCGTTGGCGTTGTTGCCGCGGATGGTGCCGGAGCCGAAGATGGCGATGTCCGAGATCTTGGTGTTGTCGTCGATGTCGAAGCCGAAGTTGCCCTCGTGCGGGTGGTTGATGCCGTTGGCGAGGTGCGGCGGGGTCAGCGTGTAGAGCTGCGAGTGCCACATGCCGGCGCCGCGGATGGTGACGTCCCGGATGCCGACCTGGTTGTGCATGCCCCGGTTCAGCGGGTCGTCGGTGAGGATCTTCTGCTCCTGGCGCCACTGGCCCGCCGGGATCCAGACGCAGGGGATCTCGCCCTTCTGGTCCGCGGTGACGGCGCGCTGGAGGGCGTCGGTGTCGTCGATGCCGTCGTTGGGCACGGCCCCGTACTCGGTGATCGAGACGCACTCCGCGGGCTTCGCGGCCGGCGGGGCGACCTGCTCCAGGTCGATCAGGTCGACGACGTAGAAGGCGGCGGTGTCACCCGCGTCGCGCTGGAGGCGGAACTTCGTGCCGGCCGGGTAGGACTGGGCCAGCAGGGCGTGGGACTCGTCGAAGAGCCGCCGCGCGTCGCCGCCCGGGGTGTTGACGAGCCCTTCCGGCTGGTCGGTGGTGCCGTACAGCCAGCTGTGCTTGGAGGAGAGGGTCACCTTGCGGACGAACTGGCCGTTCGCGTAGAGGCTGAGGGTGGCCTCCTGGCCGCCGCCGCCCGGGGCGTCGGGGATCGAGTTGCGCACGACGATGGAGTTGGCGGCGTTGGCGGAGGTGAACTCCACGTAGTCGCCCTGCGTGTTGAGGCGAACCGACTCGCGGCCCGAGGACTCGGTGGCGAAGTTGGTGTGGCCGAACGGGCGGGTGGAGTCGGTCTGGAGGAGGGTGCCGCGGTAGGCGGCGTCCTCGGCCTCGTACTCCGTGTACGGGACGGCGGCGCCGCGTCCGACGACCAGGGACCGGCCGAAGACGTTGTTGTTCTCGTTGGTCTCGGTGACGGTGCTGGTGGCGTCGGCGGTCGCGGTGAGCGTGACGCCGCCGTCGGTGGCCGTCCAGGTCCCGGTGAGAGCGACGTCGGCGGTGTCGCCGGCCGCGATGGCCGGGGTCGTCCCCGACAGGGTGGTGGTGCCCACCGTGAGCCGGGTGACGCTGCCGGCCGGGACGGAGGAGGTGCCGCGGTTCTTGACGGCGACCGTGAAGGAGACGGGGGCTCCGACCGCGGGGGCGCCCGGGTTGGGGGTGATGCCGGTGACCGTGAGGTCGGGGCCCGGGGTCTGCGTGACGGTCAGCTTGTTCGTCGCGGTGCGGCTGTTGTTGCCGTTGTCGAGCTCGGGGACGGTGTCCGTCGGGTCGACGGCCGCCGACACCGTGTAGGAGCCCATCGGGCGCTTGCCCATGGGGACGTTCACGGTCGCCGTCTGTCCGGCGGCGAGCGCCGGGACCGAGGCTGAGCCCGCGACGGTGCCCTCGGCGCTGACGTTCACCGTCGTCGCCGGGGCCGCCGCGGTGCCGGCGTTGCGAACGGTGACCTTGGCGGTCACGTCGTCGGCCTCGGACGGGGTGGCCGGCTCCCAGGTGAGCTCGTTGACGACGAAGTCCGGAGCCGGGGCGGCCGTGCCGAGCACCTGGATCTCCGCGACCTGGACGCCGGGGGCGCCGTTGTTGGAGAAGCCGGTCAGCCGCAGGTCCGAGACGCGGCCGGTGACCGGGATGGTGACCGTGTTCTGGCCCGACGAGGGGTTGAAGGCGTAGTCGGCGCGCGCCTTCAGGGTGGTGAAGCCCGTGGCGTCGGAGGCGCGGCCGGAGACCTCCAGGGACTGGGTGCGCGGGCCCCAGGCGGCGTCGGGGTTGAGCTTGACGACGACGGCCTGGACCTCGGCGTCCGCTCCGAGCTTGACGGTCAGGGAGCTGGGGAAGCCGGCGGACTCCCAATAGGTCGACGTGCTGTCGTCGTTGGCGTTGCCGGCCGCGTAGCTCTGGGTGGTGGAGGTGGCCTCGATGGGCTTGTTGCGGGCCAGGTTCGTGCCGGTGACCGGCGGCGGGTCGCCCGGGTCCTCGCCTCCGCCGGTCTCGCCGTAGACCTCGAGCTCAGAGAGCTGGGCCGCGTTCCAGGAGCTGTTGGATGCCACCTGGACCCGGACGAACCGGGCGGTGGCCGACGGCAGTTCGACGTTCACCGTGTTGGCCGCGGAGGGGTTGAACGCCCGCGCCTCGGCAGCGGCGATCGTGCTGAACGTGGCGCCGTCGGCGCTGCCGAGGATGGCGAGGGACTGGTTGCGCGCCTCCCAGCCGGTGGGCAGCTTGAGCGCGAGACGGTCGAGGTCGACCTGGGTGCCCAGGTCGACCTGCACCCACTGCGGGAAGGAGCCCAACGGGCCTTCCCAGTAGGACTGCTGGCTTCCGTCGGTGACGTGGGAGGCCGGGTAGCCGCCGTTCGTTCCGCCGGCCGTCGCGGCTCGGCCGAGCGCGAGGTTGGTGTCCGCCGCGGCATGCGCGGGAACGGGGAGCAGCCCTACGGAGATCAGGCCTGCTGTCAGCAGACCCACCCCCAGCCGCCTGCTCGGATGTGTGCCTCTCATGGTGACCTCTCCGCGATGCGAGCAGGGCCCGTGTTCTGTGGTCCGGAACAGCCCCTCGGCAACTGACAGGCAGGGGACTGACGGGAGTTCGGCAGGACCACGCGCTCTGGGACCCGACATGACTCCGACAAGGATCAAAAGGCGGCTAGCCGTGTTCTTGAGCAACCCTGTGGCTCATTTGCGCCGCCAGCCCGCAAGGTTTCTATGGGATGACGTCTTTGTCAACGGGTCTCGTCCATATGCAAACTGTCGTCATCTCGCGGAAACGCCGACGGCACCGGTATCGCGCCGCTCAGTGCGGAATACCGGTGCCGTCAGGGGCCTTACTGTTCAGTTATCGAGCACGTCACGCCCGGAAAGCAGGGGGTGGCGTCTCCGGATCAGCGCGCTCGCGGCGGCGCCGTCGAGCCGCGGACGACGAGCTCGGGTTCGAAGAGCAGCTCCCCGAGGTGGTGCTGGGTGCCCTGGATCTGAGTGATCAGCAGGTCCACGGCGGCCCGCCCCATGGCCTCGATGGGCTGACGGACCGTCGACAGCGGCGGTTCGGTGACGGTCATGAAGGCCGAGTCGTCGAAGCCGACGACCGAGACGTCCGCCGGCACGGAGAGACCACGCCGCCTGGCGGCCCTGATCGCGCCCAGCGCCAGCGGGTCACTGCCGCACACGATGCCGGTGACCCCGCGGCCGAGCAGGCGCGTCGCGGCGGCCTGCCCGCCTTCGAGAGAGAAGACCGACCGCTCACAGGACGCGTCGTCCCAGGTCATGCCCGCGGCCGAGGCGGCCACACGGGCCGCCTCCAGCTTGCGCCGGGAAGGCACGTGGTCCGCGGGCCCCAGGATGAGCCCGATCCTCTCGTGGCCGAGGGATGCAAGATGACGCCACGCCTGCTCGATCGCGACGGCGTCGTCACAGGCGACGCAAGGGAAGTCGAGCCCTTCTATGGAAGCGTTGACGAGGACGACCGGGATGTTGCGCTCGGCCAGCCGGTAGTAGTGGTCGTGCGGGGCGTCGGCCTGCGCGAACAGTCCGCCGGCGAACACGACGCCGGAGACCTGCTGCTGGAGCAGCAGCTCCACGTAGTCGGCCTCGGAGACGCCGCCCTTGGTCTGCGTGCAGAGGACCGGCGTCAGTCCCTGCTGGGCCAGGGAGCCGCCGATGACCTCGGCGAACGCCGGGAAGATGGGGTTCTGGAGCTCCGGGAGGACCAGGCCGACGAGCCGGGCCCGTTCGCCGCGCAGCTGCGTGGGCCGCTCGTAGCCGAGCACGTCGAGTGCCGTCAGCACGGACTGCCTGGTCGCTTCGGAAACCCCGGGCTTGCCGTTGAGGACACGGCTCACCGTGGCCTCGCTGACCCCCACCTTCTTCGCCACCTGGGCAAGTCGTCGCGTCATGCACGCAACTCTAGCGCAAATTCTGCAAGGGGGTTGCGTCTTGTGGTCCTTTTTAGCAAGCCTGCTTGCGCTGGTTCCCGCGAGGAGCCGTCATTCGACTCCCCGCGGGGCTCCCCCGTGGTCCTGACGTCAGGACCAGGGCGCGGGGGCCGGGGGTGCGACGACCGGCGGGCGGTCGTCGCAGGTGATGGTGTTCGGCAGCAGCCAGGGGGCGAGCCAGCCGCCGTCGTTGCCGCCCCGGTCGGCGAGCGTGAACTCGGAGCCGGTGGCGGGGAAGTTGAACGAGCCGCAGTTGTTGGCGCCGACCGCCCCGACGTTGCGGGCGTCGACGTTCTCGAAGGTCGCCGAGCCGGCGGTGCGGGCGCTGACGACGGAGTTCCCGGTGCCGTCGACGCGGATGTCCTTGAAGTGCACCGAGGGGATGGAGAACCGGTCCTTCACCGCGTACTCGCTGACCAGCATGATCGCGTTGTGCGTGGAGTCGAGGTAGTGGTCCCCGGTGACCCGTACGTCGGCGTCGATCGAGCCGTCGAGGGCGTAGAACCAGAGGGCGCCGAGGCCGATCCGCCAGTTGAGGTCGAGGGTGCCGGCGCGGACGGTGGTGTTGTCGGTGAAACGGAGGGTGCCGGTGAAGGGTTCGGCGCCGAAGCGGGCGCCGGCGTGGAGGCCGCTGCCCTCGCGGACGGGGTCGGCGACGAGGTTGCCGCTGACGGTGGTGTCCTCGCCCCCGTACACGGCGATGCCGTTGGCCAGGGTGGGTGACTGGACGGTGTTGCGGTCGACGGTGTTGCGGGCGTCGGCGGTCTTCTCCGACCAGAGGGCGATGCCGTCGTCGCCGGTGTTGCGGACGAAGTTGTTCCGGACGAGCGAGTCGGTGACGCCGGTGTGGAAGTTGAGGGCGTCGGCGATCTGGTCGGTGATGATGTTGTTCGTGACCTTCACGTTCCGCATGGGGCCGTCGAACCAGAGCCCGACCTTGGTGTGGTGCAGGTAGAGGCCGTCGACGGTCGAGTCGCTCATGGCGCCGCCGATGGCGTTGACCTGGTCGGTGTCGATGCGCTCGCGGACGTCGCCCTCGACGGCGAATCCGCGCAGGTGGACGTCGCGGCTGCCGCCCTCGGCGGCGGGCTTGCCGTAGAGGCCGACGCCGGTGTGCCGGGAGCCGTCGGGGGCGGGTTCGGCGAGGGTGACCTGGCGGCCCTTGAGGACGGTGTGCCAGTTGCCGGCGCCGACGATCGTGATGTCGTCGACCTCGATGTGCCGGTCGACACGGAAGGTGCCCGGCGGCAGGTAGACGGGCCGGTCCAGGCGGCGGGCCAGCGCGATGGCCCGCTCGATCGCGGGGGCGGCGTCGCGGCGGCCGGTGGGGTCGGCGCCCAGGAGCCGTACGTCGACGGCGCCGCGCTCGACGTGCGGCGGGGCGACGAGTTCGGTGTCGAGGAGGTCGATCACGGTCCAGGCGGCGGGACTGCCGGCCGGCACCGTGAGCCGTACCTTCTCCCCCGCGCGGAAGGTCTTGCCGAGGCGCAGGCGCTGCTCGTCGTAGAAGTGGGTGGGCCGGAAGGGCTTGTCGAAGGTGGGCGTCGGCGTGGTGGCGGCAGGGACGCAGGCGCACTCGGCGAGCCACCAGTCCGGGTGGAGCAGGTCGGCGCCGGGGTCGTTGGTGAAGGGGTACTGGTTGTAGAGCCAGGAGTACTGCGAGGTCAGCGTCATCGTCCTGCGGTGGCGGCCGTCGACGGTGACGTCCAGGGGCGCGGTGATGCCGCCGCCCCCGGCCGCGTCCGGGATGCTGTAGCGGACGGTGAGGGCGTTCGCCGCGCGGGGCAGGGTGAACTCGACGTACTGGCCGGGGACGAGCCGGACCGCCTTCCGGCCCGACGCCTCCGAGGGGAGGGTGTACGGGGTGCGGTCCGGGCCGATGACGGTGCCGGTGGTGCGGGCGTTCTCCGCCTCCTGCTCGTCGAAGGCGACGTCGGCGCCCCGGCCGGCGACGAGCGCCGGGTCGAGGCCGGCGCGGGTGACCGCGGGACCGACGGAAGAGGAGACCGGGGGCGGACCGGCGGCCGTGGCGGCTGCGGTGCCGCCCGCCGCCTGGCCGAGACAGAGGAGCGCGCAGGCGACGGCGGTGGCTCTGGCACCGGCGCGGACGCGCGGACGGACGCGGCTGGGGATCATCTGGGCTCGCTTCTCGGACGGGAGGGATCCGCGGCGCGCGGGCGTCGCGGTGGTGGGCGGGCGCGGTGCGGGCGTCTGCCGACGCCGCGGACCGCGCCCCGTACGCGAAAGCCCCGCTCCCGGCCCCCCACGGAACGGGAACGGGGCTTTCGCCGGGGCCGGGGGTCAGGGTCCCGGCCTCTGCCACCGCGCGCCGCGGCCGACGGAGTCGGCGCCGATCGGCCTCGGCCGCACGGTGGAGTCTTTCCACGAACCGCCCTCCGCCTGCGGGGCGGACGGCGCTGTCGGAACGCCCCCGACGCTCAGGCGCGCAGCCAGACGGCCGTGTCCGGAGGGAGGGTGCCGTCGGCGTCCAGGGGGCCGCTGGCGAGCAGCCTCGCACGGTGCGCGGGGAGTTCGACGGGTCCGGCGGACAGGTTGACCACGCAGGTCAGGCCGTGGTCGCGGGTGAAGACGAGGACTCCGTCGGCGGCGGGGAGCCACGTCATCGCTCCGTCGCCGAAGCCTGGCTCGACGCGGCGCAGGGCGAGGGCCGCGCGGTAGAGGGTGAGCATCGAGTCGGGGTCGGCGCTCTGCCGGTCGACGGCGTAGCGGGCCCAGTCGGCGGGCTGCGGCAGCCAGGGGTCCGTACCGCCGAAGCCGCACGAGGGTGCCTCGGCCTCCCAGGGGAGGGGGACGCGGCAGCCGTCGCGGCCGGGGTCGGTGCCGCCGGAGCGGAAGTGCATGGGGTCCTGGATGCGGTCGAGGGGGATGTCGGCCTCGGGCAGGCCCAGTTCCTCGCCCTGGTAGAGGTAGACGGAGCCGGGCAGGGCGAGGGTGAGGAGGGCGGCGGCGCGGGCGCGGCGGGTGCCGAGCTCCAGGTCGGCGGGGGTCCCGAAGCGTTTGGTGGCGAAGTCGAAGGCGGTGTCGGCGCGGCCGTAGCGGGTGGCGGTGCGGGTGACGTCGTGGTTGCACAGCACCCAGGTGGCGGGGGCGTGGACGGGGGCGTGCTCGGCGAGGGTGTCGTCGATGGTGGAGCGAAGCCGGTCCGGCTCCCAGGGACAGGCGAGGAAGTTGAAGTTGAAGGCCGTGTGGAGTTCGTCGGGGCGCAGGTAGCGGGCGAAGCGTTCGGCGTCGGGGAGCCAGACCTCGCCGACGAAGACGCCGCCGTACTCGTCGGCTATGGCCCGCCAGGAACGGTAGACGTCGTGGATCTCGTCGAGGTCGATGTACGGGTGGGGGTCGACGCCCTCGGTGAAGTCCCGCAGGTCCGGGTCCTTGGTGAGGAGGGCGGCGGAGTCGATGCGGACGCCGGCGACACCGCGCTCGAACCAGAAGCGCAGGACGTCCTCGTGCTCGCGGCGCACGTCGGGGTGGGACCAGTTCAGGTCGGGCTGTTCGGGGGTGAACAGGTGGAGGTACCACTCACCGTCGGGGACGCGGGTCCAGGTGGTGCCGGAGAACTGCGACGGCCAGTCGTTGGGCGGGAGTTCGCCGTTCTCACCGCGCCCGGGCCGGAAGTGGAAACGGGCGCGCGCCTCGCTGCCGGGGCCCGCCGCGAGGGCCTCCTGGAACCATGCGTGCTGGTCGGAGACGTGGTTGGGGACGATGTCGACGATGACGCGCAGGCCGAGGCCGGCGGCCTCGGCGATGAGCTTCTCGGCCTCGTCGAGGGTGCCGAAGGCGGGGTCGATGGAGCGGTAGTCGGCGACGTCGTAGCCGCCGTCGACCAGCGGGGAGGCGTACCAGGGGGTGAACCACAGGGCGTCGACGCCGAGTGCGGCGAGGTGAGGCAGTCTCGCTCGGACGCCCGCGAGGTCACCGGTGCCGTCGCCGTCGCCGTCGGCGAAACTGCGCGGGTAGACCTGGTAGATGACGGCGTCGCGCCACCAGTCGGAGGTGCGGGACGGAGAGGGGGCTGCCACGGAACGGTCCTTTCGGGCAGGAAGGCAGGGAGGAGTTCTCCGCCGTCGTCCCGGAATGCGGGACGGAATGGGCCGGGACGACGGCGGAGGTTCGGAGTGGGCGGAGCAGCGCCGACCCGGGAAGTGAAGGGCGGCCCGCCCAGGCGTACTTCACCGTCGCCCCGGACAGCGGGGAAAGGGATGGGCCCGGGACGACGGCGAAGGTTTCGAGGGGGTGGCGTGCCCGTCAGCCCTTGAGGCTGCCGGCGGTGAGCCCGGCCATGATGCTCCGCTGGAAGAAGACGAACACGATGATCATCGGAATGCTCGCCATCACGAGACCCGCCATGATCTGGTTCTGCGTCACCTGTCCCGCAGTCTGCGAGAGTCCCACGCTGATCGTCATCTTCTCGCTGTCCGGCAGCACGAGCAGCGGCCAGACGAAGTCCTTGAACACCATCACGATGGTGAAGATGGACACCACACCGAGGATGGGCCGCGAGATCGGCAGGATGATCGAGACGAGCACGCGCCACGGCGGCACCCCGTCGATCTCAGCCGCTTCGAGGATCTCGTCGGGAATCGAATCGAAGAACCGCTTCAGCAGGAAGATGTTGAATCCGTTGGCCGCCACCGGGAACCAGATGGCCCAGGGCGTGTTGAGCAGGTTCCACCCGAAGATCGGCACGTCCGTGGCGGTGATGTACGCCGGGATCATGACGACGATCGGCGGGATCATCAGGGTGGCGAACATCGCCCCGAGGATCACGTTGCCGAACATGGGGCGCAGCTTGGACAGCGCGTACGCGGCCGTCACGTCCACCGCGAGGGCGAACAGCCAGGCACCGACCGCGTAGAAGAGCGTGTTCTCCAGGAGCAGCCCGACGTCGAAGAGCTCCCACGCGTCCACGAACACCGAGAAGTCCGGGTCCTTCGGCCACAGCGTCGGCGGCATCTGGGCGATCTCCTCGCCCGATTTCATCGCGCCCGTGACCATCCAGTACAGCGGGAAGACGAACACGAGCGTGAAGACGGACAGGATGGCGGCGAGCACGGTCCAGTAGATCCGTGATCCCCAGCGGGACTTGAGCTCGAGGGGAGAAACGATGGTGCGTGAGTGGCCTTCGGCCCAGTGGGCGCGGCGCCGCTCGGGCCGGCGGGACGCTGCCGGCGGCGATCCCTTGCGGGTGTCGTCCCCTGCGGTTTCCGGGTGGGTCGACGAGTCGATGGTGTGGGGCACGGGACTACCTCTTCTCGTCGCGGGTCAGCCTGAGCTGGACTGCGGCGACGGCAAGGAGAACGATCATGAGCATGACTCCGAGCGCGCTGCCGGCTCCGTAGTTGCCGCCGTAGACGAAGGCGTACTGGTACATGAGGAAGGCGACGGTGACCGTCGCGTTCTCCGGCCCTCCGCCGGTGAGCATGTAGGGCTCGATGAACACCTGCATGGTGGCGACGACCTGGAGCATCAGCATGAGCAGCAGGATCAGCCGGGTCTGCGGGACGGTGACGTTCCAGATGCGCCGGAGGATTCCGGCTCCATCGAGTTCGGCCGCTTCGTAGAGGTCACCGGGGATGCTCTGCAGTGCGGCGAGATAGATCAGGACCCCGGAGCCCATGTTCATCCAGGTGGAGACGATGACCAGGGAGATCAGCGCGGTATCCGTGGAGTCCAGCCAGGACAGGCCCGGCAGGCCGACGAAGTCGAGCATCTGGTTGAACAGGCCGGGTCCGGGATCGTAGAACCAGCGGAAGAGCAACACCGAGACGATCGGCGGCAGCATCACCGGCAGGTACACGACGAAACGCAGGTATCCGCGTGCGTGCCGCAGTTCGTTGAGGACGACCGCCACCACGAAGGGGATCACGTAGCCGCACAGGAGGGCGAGGAAGGTGAAGGCGAAGGTGTTCTTCCACGCCTGGCCGAACGCCGGGTCCTCCACCACCGAGCGGAAGTTGTCCAGACCCACCCACTTGGGCTCGTCCACCAGGTTCGTCTCCTGGAAGCTGAGCACGATCTGCCGGATGATCGGCCACCAGGCGAAGAGCGCGAAGCAGAACAGGGCCGCGCACAGGAATCCATAGGCGGTGATGTTGGTGCGAAGAGTCCTTCTCTGACGTGTGGGACGTGCGGGTGGCCGGCGCTGTGGCTTCGACGGCCGTTTCGCCTGCACGGTGGGTGTGTCCATGGTGATCTCCCGGTCCGCGCCGCGGGTCGGGGTGCCGCACTCCGTCTCCGACGGAGTGCGGCACCCGTCCCACGACGGTCAGCTCTTCGCCAGAATCGTGTTCGCCTTGGCCTCGGCGTCGGCGAGCAGCTTGTCGATGTCGGCGTCCTTGCGGGTGAGAACGGCGGACATGGGGACGTCCAGCACCGCGTAGAGCTCCTGTGCCTTCGCCGGCTCCAGCTTGATCTCGATGTTCTCCGCCGCCTCGACGTAGGGCTGGTAGTACTCGACCGGAAGGACCGCGTTCTTCTCGCGGAGTGCGGCGATCTCCTTGCCCGTCGGCGAGTCGCCCATGTAGTCGTTGTTCGGCACGCCCACGGCTTCGCCGTTGGCCTTGCCGCGCGCGTAGTCGTGGCGGCCCTTGCCGGGCGTGTTGAACTGGAAGTCGATCCACTGGAGGCCGGCCTTGGCCTCGGCCTCGCTCGCCTTCGGGTTGATCATGTAGGCCTCGCCACCGGTGAGCGACGCCTTGCCCTCGGGGATGGGGGCGATGCCGTACTGGTCCTTGCCTCCCTGGAACTTCTGCACCAGGTCGGTGACGACGTCCGGGGCGCCGAGCATCATGCCCGTCTTGCCGGCCGCCATCTGCTGCATCAGCGCCTCCCAGCCGATCAGCACCTTCTTGCCGACGCTGTCGTCCTTCCAGCGCATGTCGTGCAGCGTCTGCAGGACCGCCTTGCCCTCGGCGCTGTTGAAGGCCGCCTTGCCGTCCACGGCCATCTCGCCGCCGCGGCTGAAGATGGACTGCGCGAAGTGCCAGCCACCGACGTTGCCGCCGCCGTACTCTCCGTATCCGACGTAGGCGTCACCCAGGTCGGCGATCTTCTTGGCCGCGGCGCGGACCTCGTCCCAGGTCTTCGGCGGGGAGTTGGGGTCGAGGCCGGCCTGCTCGAAGAGCTTGCGGTTGTAGACCAGCCCGACGGAGTAGCTGACGTTGGGGACCCCGTAGATCTTGCCGTCCTTGGTGACCATGTCCCGGACGTCCTGGCGGATGTTCCCGAAGTTCTTCACCAGGTCCGTGGAGGCCGTGATGTCCTTCGCCTGTCCCTTGGTCATGACATCGGCGTAGTTGGTGACGGGGGCCATGTAGACCGTCTCCATCTGGCCGCCGGCCAGCTTCGCGGCGAAGGTCTTCGGGTCGAAGCACGGCTGCTGGTCCGTGCTCTTGACCTTGACGCCCGGGTGCGCCTTCTCGAACGCCTTGACGTCGTCGTCCCATGCCTTGCGCTGCTGAGGTGCCGTCTTCGCCGGCTGACACGCCACGGTGATCGTGACGTCCCCCTTGGCTCCGGCGTCCGAGTCGCCACCGCACGCCGTGGCTGACAGGACAAGACCTGAAGAGATCAAAAAGATCGCGAGGTTACGGGACTTCATTACGGCTCCTCCGAGGTGGTCCCCAGGGCACTGCCCTGATCGGAGCGTCACACTAGGACGCAGAACAGAGCGATGCAAGATTTCGACCCAAGATTGCATGATTACGACTGTGTCACGAGCTTCTTGGACTGCCGCACCTTCACGCGCGCACCTGCCGGAGTCGCCGGCGCCCCCTGCGGGGCGCGCCGACCGCACCCCACGCCGGGCCACCTGGGAACCCGCTGACGACGGCGCTGAAGCCGCGACGGACGGAGGGAACGCCGGCCTCGCCTCGCACCCCTGCGCGTCATCGACCCAAGGTGCGAGCGGGTCCGCCGGTGCATCACGGCAAGCCGGGAGGCGCCACATTTTGCTCTAGCCTGTTGAAAAATTGCTATCCCTGCTGAACAATGCGTGTTCAGCTGAACCACATATCCGAGCGGGACAACCTCGCCGCCTCGGTGCGCGGGGCGACTCCCCCGGCCCTGCGTCTGCGGAAACCCGAAGTCGCGGCATCGGGCACTGGGGGGACGATGACTGGGGGGACGGCACTCCTGCCGGCGCCCTCGGCCGGCACTGTTCGCCGTACACAGACGGGGAGGCGAGCCCCTACGCCGACAGCAAGGCCCGAAGTGTCACGAACTGTCTGCCGAAGTCCGCTCAGCCCGGCGCGACGAAGGCAGGGCCGGGTTCAACGAGGTCGTGATCGTAGGAAGTGCTCACGTCCATGGAAGTGCGACCATCGGTAGGGGCGAGTTCAGGATCCACGCTCGAACGCCCGCGGTACGGCTGTGATGTGCACGGCCAACGGCGGCCGGCTCTGCGGAGCGCACCGTCCCCCTCGGCGCCGAGCACGTGCGTCGACAGCGCTCGAGGCGCTCGCACCAGCGGCTTCCCCCTGCCGGCAGCCGAACGAGATGGCCTCTAGGGAGCGGGCGGCGGAGCCGTCGAGCCGCGGACGACGAGCTCGGGCTCGAAGAGGAGTTCCCCCGACTGATGCTGGGTCCCCTGGACCTGCGTGATCAAAAGGTCCACCGCAGCGCGTCCCATGGCCTCGATGGGTTGCCGCACCGTGGACAGCGGTGGTTCCGTGCAGGTCATGAACGCCGAGTCGTCGAAGCCGACGACCGACACGTCGGCAGGAACTGACAGGCCGCGCCGCCTGGCAGCCCTGATCGCGCCCAGTGCCAGAGGGTCACTGCCACAGACGATGCCGGTGACCCCTCTGTCCAGGAGTCGCGCGGCAGCAACCTGCCCGCCCTCCAGGGAGAAGATCGATCGTTCCACGAAGGTGTCGTTCCACTCCATGCCGGCAGTCGCGGCGGCCACACGAGCGGCGTCCAGCTTGCGCCGGGAGGGTACGTGGTCCTCAGGCCCGAGGACGAGCCCGATCCGCTCGTGCCCCAGCGAAGCGAGGTGACGCCACGCCTGCTCGACGGCGACGGCGTCGTCGCAGGACACGCACGGGAAGTCGAGTCCTTCGATGGAGGCATTGATCAGGACGACGGGGATGTTGCGCTCGGCCAGCCGGTAGTAGTGGTCGTGCGGAGCATCAGCTTGCGCAAACAGTCCGCCTGCGAAGACGACTCCAGAAACATGCTGCTGGAGAAGCAGCTCCACGTAGTCGGCCTCCGAGACGCCGCCCCTGGTCTGCGTGCAGAGAACCGGGGTCAGCCCCTGCTGGGCGAGGGCGCCGCCGATGACCTCGGCGAAGGCAGGAAAGATGGGGTTCTGGAGTTCCGGCAGCACCAGGCCGACAAGCCTGGCCCTCTCTCCGCGCAACTGCGTCGGCCGTTCGTAGCCGAGGACGTCGAGCGCTGTCAGCACGGACTGCCGGGTCGTCTCGGAAACCCCGGGCTTGCCATTGAGAACACGGCTCACCGTGGCCTCGCTGACGCCCACCTTCTTCGCCACCAGAGCAAGTCGTCGCGTCACGCACGCAAGCATAGCGCAAGCGATGCAAGCAAATTTCGTCACTCTGTTGACAACGATGGACAGACGGAGCTGTTGCCGTCAGGGCCGAGGCCCGACCTCGAAGTCGGTCGTCGCACGTCACGGTGTTCGACTCCTTCGCCGTCGTGCTGGAACAGCGGGGACGGGATGGGCCCGGTCACGACGGCGAAGGCTGCGAGGGCGGGACATCGGCAGGACGACCGACCCCAGGCCGGTCGGACCGCCGCGGGCAAGAGGCGTCAGGCCGGCAGGGTCAGCAGGAGGAGCGGTGTGGTGGTGGGCTGGGATGATCCTCCGGCCGGTTCGAGCGTGAGGCCGACCGCACCTGCGTGGGCGATGTCGCCGTCGAGCGGGACCGTGCCGTCGGCAGGGATGAACCCGGCGGGTCGCATGGCGCCGTCCCGGTCGAGCCAGAGCTGGTAGGTCATGCCGTCGGCCGGGGTGGGCAGGCCGGTCGCGGTGAAGACGGCCCGGTTCTGGCGGTCGGAGCTGACGACGGTGGTAAGGGCTCCGTTGGTGGCCCGGCCGTGGACCGTACGGGCGTCCGGCGCGGCCAGCAGCGTGCTCACCGAGTCGAGTTGCCGTTCGGCCCGCTGGGCCTGCCGCCGGGCGTCCTGGCTCTCCTGGTGCTGCCATGCGGCGAGGCCGGCGAAGGAGACGGCGGCGGCCACGCTCGCGGCGAGGGCGAGGGGGACCGCCTTGCGCCTGAGGAAGCGGGTGGTGCGGTGGGCCCCACCGGTCGCGGGGACCCGGGGCGGGAGCTGGCGCACACCGTCGACCGCGGCCATCGTGCGCTGCTTGAGGGCGGGCGGCGGGTCCTGTGCGGCGGCGCCGGCGAGGCGGGCGGCGGTCGCCTCGAACTCCTCCACGTCCCTGCGGCAGTCCTCGCAGTGCGGGAGGTGCGCGGCGAAGTCCTCCCGCTCGACGGGGTCGAGGGCGTCGAGGGCGTACGCGGCGGCGAGGGTGTGGACGTCGGAGCGGTGCTGGTTCATGTGGTCACCCCCATGCAGTCGCGGAGCCGGATCAGTCCGTCGCGCATGCGTGTCTTGATGGTGGGAAGCGGCGTGTGCAGGGTCTCGGCGACCTCACGGTAGGTCAGCCCCCGGTAGTAGGCGAGGGTGACGGCCTGGCGCTGGAGCTCGGTCAGACCGCGCAGACAGCGGCGTACCTGCTCGCTCTCCAGCCGGGTCTCGACCTGTTCGGCGACCTCGTCGAAGGCGGTGGTGTGCTCCCGGGCGGCCTGGGCGTGCTCGCGGTCGGTGGCCGCCTGGGCGGAGCGGACCCGGTCCACGGCCCGGCGGTGGGCGATGGTCGCCGCCCAGGTGGTGACGCTGCCGGCCGTGGGCCGGTAGCGGGCCGCCTGGCGCCACAGGTCGATCATGACCTCCTGGGTGACCTCCTCGGACTGGGCGCGGTCGCGCAGGACCCTGACGACGAGGCCGAAGACCATCGGGGCGAGGGCGTCGTAGAGGGTGGAGAACGCCTGCTGGTCGCCCTGGGCGACCTGCCGCATCACGTCGGCGAGGTCGTGGCGCGGAGGCGGACCGGGGTTGTCGACGGGGACGGGCCGGTTCACCGGGCGGGCTCCGCGGGTGGGGACCAGACGCAGCCGTCCGGGTCGGCCGGCCGGGGGCGGGGTGTCCATCGCATGCGGGTCCTTGGTCGGAGGGGCGGGGCCGGCTGCGGGTGGGGCGGGCTGCGGCCACAGGGCCGGGGCGGCCTGTGCAGAGTCTTCGTAGCGGACAGGCGTACGGATGGGAGTGGTTTTCGCCGCCGGCCCCGGCCTTCGGTCACCCGCGCGAGTGAAAGGCGGCCGCTTCTCCCAGCCGGGGGGAGGGGAGCGCCGAACACCACCCGAGGGAGGCAGACGCCTCTGCCTCCCTCGGCGGCCCCGGGGGGCTCACGGGGCCGCCGCGGAGCCGGATCCGGCTCGCTCCCTGGGGACGGATGAGGGAGCCGGATCCGGTTCCCTGTCCGGGCATGAGTGGGGGTCGGCGGTCCGGCCGCGCCGGACCCCGTCCGGGCGCTCTCGTCCCCCGGACGGGCACGGCTCATCCCGCGGCCGGTTCGGACGCCGGCCGCGGGCCGGTCGCGAGGAGTTCGGCGAGGCCGCGGCGGGTGGCGGCGATGACGACGCGGTCGCGGGGCTGGAGGACGTATCCGGGGTGGAGGTCCCAGAGGAGTTCGGACCGTTCGCCGTCGGGCGGGGTGGAGGCGAGGTCGGGGCGGCGGGCGGAGGCGTCGGTCGTGTCGAGGGCGAGGACGCGCCAGGAGTCGGCGCGGAACGACTCGGCGACGGTCCGCCCTTCGAGGTGGGGGTGGCCCGCGACGAGGAGCGCGGCGAAGAGCAGGACCTTGCGCTCGACGGGTATCGCCCCGAGGACCTGGCGGCCCATCATCGCTCCGGCGAAGGCCGGGGCGGCGAGGTGGGAGACGCTGCGGCTGCGGGTGACGGCGTCGGGGTGGGCGGAGCGCAGGGTGCGGTAGACGGCGGTGGCGAAGTCGTCGTCGTAGAGCCGGAGCACGGTCCGCAGGCCGCCGTGGAGGGTGCGTGCGGCGAGGACGGCCTCCAGGTTCGTGGTGTCGGAGCTGGTGAGGGCGAGCAGGGCGTCGGCCCGGTGGATGCGGGCCGCCTCGAGGACGCCGTCGTCCGTGACGTCGCCCAGGATCACCGGGACGCCCAGGTCCCGCGCGAGCGGGATGCCGCGGGCGTCGGGATCGTGTTCGACGCACACGACCGGGATGTCGTACTCCCGCAGCCGGGCGAGGACACGGGAGCCGATCTTGCCGAGGCCGAGCAGCACGATGTGACCGGAGAGCGTGCGGGGCGGGCGGCGCAGGGCGCCGGCCGCCCGGAAGGTGCCCAGGGCCTCCAGGGCCGCGGCCACGAGCAGGGGCAGCAGGGCGAGGCCGACCAGCCCCGACAGCAGCTGGAGCACCTGCCGGGTGGTCGGCTCCTCCAGGGCCGGGTCGTTGATGGAGAAGAGATCGAGCAGGGTCAGGTACGCGGCCTCGACGGGACCCGCGTCGGTGAGCGCGATCGTGGTGACCGTCAGCGCGAGGACCGCGGCGACGATGCCGGCGAGCGCCCACCGCAGGCGGGCGGAGAACAGCTCGCCGAGGGGGGCGCCGCGACGGGTGAGACGGCGGGGCGGCAGGGCGGGACCGGCCCGGCCGACCGCCTCCAGGACGATGGTGCCGCGGCCCTGGGACGCGAGGACGACCCGGTCGTCGGGCAGGAGATCGGGGCCTCGTGCCCCGCTCGTGTCCGAGCCCTCGGACCCGGCGGGGTCGCTGGTCGTCGACGACAGCAGCGCCAGCGTGCACAGTCCCGGGTCGGGGACCTCCCCGCGGCCGGGAGCGGGCCGCTCCGCCGCGCGCAGCAGCAGGCCACCGGCCTGCACCACTTTCCTGGTGTCGGCGATGGCCGTGGCGACGAGTGCGGGCGCGGCGGTGTCCGCGTCGGACAGCACCGTCGTGGAGGCGTCCAGGACGGTCCGGTCCACGCCCGGTTCGTTCAGGAGGACGGCCTGGTCGAGGAGTTCCTCCAGCTGGTCGCCCAGCTTGCGGTTGTACATGCGGACGACCAGGCGCAGCCCCGGGTTCAGCCGGCGCGCGGCGAGCGCGGCCCGCAGGTTCGTCTCGTCGTCCTCGTAGAGCAGTGCCAGGGCGTCGGCGGATTCCGCCCCGGCCCGCCGCAGGGCCTCACGGGTGGGTGCGGGGGAGTCCACCTCCCGCAGCGGTGGCCCCGCCCCGCCATGAGAGGGGTCCGCCGGGAGCGGAGTGATCGGCGCGGCGGGCCGCTCGTGCGGTTCGGCGACCGGGACGACGAGGACCACGCGACGCCGGTAGACCTCCCGCAGCTCGGCCGCCAGCCGGTGCGCGAGCCCGTCGTCACCGCAGACCACCATGTGGCCTTCGGTCCGTGGGTTCTCCTGATGCGGCACTATGGTCATGCGGCTCCCCCGTGATCTACGTGGCGGCGAACGGCCCGGCAGAGAATCGGCGTTCGCGCCGCAGAGTGCCATGGCCGGGACTCCGGGTCGAATGCCCGGCCCCGGCAACCTGCGGGCCCGCCCGGGGCGTTCATGTCCCCTTGCCGTGCTCGGCGCGTAGGTCTGGAATGTGGGCGCCGCCCCCGGGCAGGGGCGGCTGCCCGCTCTCCTGGGGGAGCGAGGACGAGAGGCGGAGGTGTGTCGTGGGGCGCGGTGTGAGGAAGGCCCGATGGGCCGGGGTGGGTGTGCTGGTGGTGGCGGTGCTCGCCGCCGGGCTCGTCTGGTTCAAGCCCTGGGCCCTGTGGGTGGACGAGACGGTGACCGAGGAACTGCCCTCCGCCGCACCGGCCACGCGGGCGCCGTCCCCCGGGGCGACGGCGCGGCCCGAGCCGCCCGCCACGCCGGCCACGGTCGCCCGGGGCACCTTCATCAGCCACGAGCACGCGACGGCCGGCACCGTGCGGATCGTGCGCCTCGCGGACGGCAGCCACACACTGCGCCTCGAAGGGCTGGACACGAGCAACGGGCCCGACCTGCGGGTGTGGCTGAGCGACGCGCCGGTCAAGGAAGGAATCGCCGGGTGGCGCGTCTTCGACGACGGGAAGTACGTGAACCTCGCCAAGCTCAAGGGCAACAAGGGCGACCAGAACTACCCCCTGCCGGCCGGCCTGGACTGGTCCGCGTACGGCAGCGTCAGCATCTGGTGCGACCGGTTCGACGTCTCCTTCGGCGCGGCCCGCCTCGTGGAGGGGTGACGGATCCGGGGCGGGAGCGAAACCGCCCCGGGCAGGCCCTCCACGCACCCCGGGCAGCCCGTGTCCGGGCTCGCCCTGTCACCGCCCTCACCGTCCTCACCGTCCGCGGCTCCGTACACGGCACCGTCCGCGGCTCCGCACGCGAAACACGGTGGCACGGCGGCTCTCCCCCGCACGCCGGCCCCGCGCGTGGTGTTCGAGCGGAGGAACTGTCCGTAACGGAGCCCTGGTTCCGCGGTTGCCACGACAACACCCGCTCAGAGAAAGCCGGTTGGACATCGTAGGAACCACCAGGTCACGGCCGCGGGGCGGCCGCGGAACTGGTGGGACATCCACTGAAATCTCCCGCCGCGGCGGTGTTGACTGCATTCGGCTCTCCCCACACACCCCCGCGGCTCGACTCCTCCTGTCGACGTGCCGCGACATCTGCAAGGGGCAGGTACGTTGAAGACTTCCACACCACGCGTCGCCGGGCTCGTGCTCGGCTCGGCGGTCGCACTCATGGCCGGGCTGTGTCTGGCGCCGGCCGCCCAGGCCGCGCCGGATCCCGGCGTCTCCTTCGGCGGGGCGACCGCCGTCCCGCTGCCCGCGGGCTCCGGGAAGGGCACCGCCCCGGCGCTGGGCGACCTGAACGGGGACGGCAAGGCCGACCTCGTCACCCCGGTCAAGGGATCGAACACCCTGGTGGCCGCGCTCGGTGACGGCAAGGGCGGCTTCGGCCCCGGTGTCTCCTTCGGGCTCGACACCGGCGCCTTCCCGACGGCTGTCGCCCTGGCGGACCTCAACGGTGACGGCCGGCTGGACGCGGTCGTCGCGGCGGCCCTGACCAAGCGGCCCACGCAGCACGGCGAGGAGAGCATGGGCAGCGTCGTCGAGCTGCTCGGCGACGGCAAGGGCGGCTTCGCCCCGGCCACCTCCTACTTCGCGCCGACGCCGGTCAACCCGTCGACGGACGCCTTGTTCCCCGTGGACGTCACGGTCGCCGACATGAACGGTGACGGCAAGCCCGACGTGCTGACCTCCAACGCCAACGGCGACAACGTCTCGTTGTGGACCAACGACGGCACCGGCGCCCTGGGCACCGCGAGCAACTACTACGTCGGCGGCGGCCGGCCCACCAGCTACTCCGCCAGGCAACTGCGCCCCTCCGGCCTCAAGACGGGGGACGTCGACGGCGACGGCAGGCTCGACGTGGTCACCGTCAACGCGGGCACGTCCGACATCTCCGTCCTCCTCGGCGACAGCAAGGGCCGTCTCGGCCCGGCCACCCGCTTCGCCGACGCCGTCTCCCTCGGCGGGGCCCTCGCCCTCGGCGACGTGAACGGCGACGGCAAGCCTGACGCGGCCGTCGCGCACAGCGACCGGGCGATCACCGTCTTCCCCGGCGACGGAGCCGGAGCCTTCGGCGCACCGGTCACCCACCCGGTCGGCGGCCGGGCCCTCACGGGCGTCGCGATCACCGACGTCGACACGGACGGCAAGCCGGACCTGGTCACCGGCAACGGCCCCGACGACCAGCCCACCGTCCTCCTCGGCGACGGGAAGGGCTCCTTCCGCAACGCGAGCCCGGTGTACGTCACGGCGAGCGGTGTGAGCGGCGCGTACGCCGTCGGAGACCTGAACGCCGACGGCCGGCCCGACCTGGCGGCCGGTTCCACCGCCGCGGGTGTCGCGGCGCAGGTGCTGCTGAACACCTCGAAGCCGAGGGGCACGGCCCAGTCGATGTCGGTACAGGTCGCCAAGGTGCCCGGTGTCCTGTCGATGGAGGTGAACCTGCCGGCCGTCGACTTCGGCACGCTGACACCCGGCCGCGTCAGCGCCCCGGCGGGACTCGGCACCTTCACGTACACCAACACCCTCTCCACCACCGCCCCCTGGTCGGTGACCGTCGCCACGACCGATCTGGTCAGCGGCGGCAAGGACACCGTCGGATGGGACAATCTGCTGGTCACGACCGGCCGGTCCCTGAACGGAACCGGCGTCCGGTGGACGGGCGTCGCCAAGCCGGGCCCGGGCGGCTCCTTCCCCAAGGGCGCCGACCCGCAGCCGGGCACGAGCCTCTCCCCCGCCGTGACGATGGCGACCGGCGACGGCGGCACCCGCGGCGTCTTCGCCCACGAAGGGTCGACGGCGCAGTGGAACATCCCCGCGGAAACGGTCCCCGGCTCGTACAGCGGCACCCTCCAGTACACGATCACCGGCTGATCCCGTGAACAGCTGCCTGCGCGCCCGCGGCGGCGCCACCATCCGCCGGGCACGGGTCCCCGCCCGGCGGGGTCTCCGGTGGGGTCCCCGGTGGGGTCTCCTCCTCGCGGGCCTCGTGCTCGCTCTGGCGCCGGGCGCGCAGGCAGCGCCGGCCCCCGCCCCCTCGCCCACTCCGGGGGAAGCGGCCGCCGGCGCTCCGTTCGGCGTACGGGCCGGGCTCTACGGTCTGACGACGCTGACCGGCGGGCACTTCGGGTACGCGCTCAAGGCCGGTGCCCGGATCGAGGATTCCGCTGTCATCTACAACGAGAGCGACAAGGCCCGCACCTTCCACGTCTACGGCGCCGACGTCGGCAACGCCACCGGCGGCGGCCTCGCCCCCGCGCAGGAGGGCCAGAGGATGCGCGCGGTCGGGGCCTGGCTGAAGCTGGAATCCGAGGCCACCGTCACCGTGCCGCCGAAGAGCAGCGCCACGGTCCGCTTCTCCCTCACGGTGCCCGCAGGCACCCCGCCCGGCGGCTATCTCGGCAGCCTGGTCACCGCGCTGCGCACCCCCGCCGTCAGCGGCGGCGTCAACACCGAGACCCGTATCGCCCGGCTCGTCGAGCTCACCGTCCCCGGCACCGCCGACCTCCAGGTCTCCCTCTCGGAACTGGAACACCGGCCCGCGGGCGACGGCGAGGAGTTCTCCGTGACCGTACGCAACACGGGCAACGTCCTCTACACCTTCGCCGGAACGCTGAACATCACCGGCGGCGGCGCGCGTACCGTCCCGCTCGCCCCCGGGGGGATCTACGTGATCCCCGGCGGCAGTGCCACCGTCACCGGCCGCCTGGCCGACCTCCCCGCCTTCGGCCGCCTGGCGGTCACCGCCTCGGTGACCGCCACGGTCCCCGGCGGTGCGGCGAGGACCGTGACCAGCGACACCGTCCGGCTGTCCTTCTTCCCCTGGCTCGTCGCCGCCCTCGCCGTCGGCGGCCTCCTCGTCCTGATCCTGCTCCTCTTCGTCACGCGCGAGCGACGACGTGCGTGGCTGCGGCGGCGGGCGCAGGAGCGCACCGCGCTGCGCGCCCTGCGGCGGGAACTGCGGGCCGGGAATCAGCCGGCCGCCGACCCCGACGAAGCGCGTGCGGGCGGGGCCGATCCCCCGTGACCGGCCCTGGGCCCGTCACTCGTAGCGGTACTTCAGCGAGTCCGCCTCCGCCCGCTCGATGTCGGCGATCGTCAGCCCCGGCATCCGCAGCTGGGCCAGCGTCACCTCGGCCGAGGTCGGCTGGGCGTCCGCCGGCAGCCACTGCTCCGGCTTCCAGGCTCCGCCGCGCAGCAGCGACTTGGGGCAGTGCGGGTACACCTCCTCGATGCCCACCACCAGCGCACTCGCCGGCGGCTTGCCCACCGCGGTCAACCGGGAGAGCAGATCGGGGCGGGTGGAGACACAGGCCCGGCCGTTCACCCTGAGCGTCGTGGTGCGCCCCGGGACGGTGAACAGCAGCCCGGCCCGTCCCGTGGCGATGACGTTCTGCAGGGTGTCCAGACGCTTGTTCCCCGTCGCGTCCGGTATCGCCACCGTCCGCGCGTCCAGGACGGCGACGAACCCGGGCGGACCTCCGCGCGGGGAGACGTCGCAGTGGCCCTCGGCGTCCGCGCTCGCCACCAGGACCAGCGACGAGCATCCGATCAACCGCCGTGCCTCATCGGTGAGTTCGCTCATCTGCTTGCGCACGGCCGCTGCTTTGGGCAGTTCGTAGACCTGGCGCAACGCCTGCTGGTCGGGCACGGCGTCAAGGAGGAGCGAGTCGAAGGCACTGCCGGTGAGGGATGTCGTCATGCCCCGAACCTAGCGGGCCGACCGGCCGCGACCGGCGCCGCCACCGGGGGTCGGCGGGACCCGGTCCCTGGCCCCCCGGACGCGGACACCCGGCGATGCCGGAGCCCGCGTCCGGGGGTCAGGGCCCGGTGGACGCGGTACGGGCGATGCGGGTCAGGGTGGTGCGCATGCCGGCGCGGTTGACGGCGACGCGGCGGGACGCGTTCGTGCCGGCGAAGACCGTTCCGAGCAGCTCGGCGACCCTGGCCCGGCGGCCCCCGGTCCGCAGGTCCTCCCAGAACTCGGTGAGCCGCGTCCCCTCGCCCTCCGGCTCGAACCGGTAGCCCCAGCGGGCGATGGGCAGCCCGAGGACGTCGATGTCGAAGACGAACTCGCTGCCCGGGGTGGCCCGGACCACCCGCCCGGAGGTCGGCCAGGCGAACGGCCCGCGCCGGTTCAGGCCGACGAACCGGGTGCCGACCCGCGCGGGCGGCCGCGGCACCCACACGTACCGGCATTCCGGGCTCCAGCGCCCCATGTTCCGCAGGTCCGACACCCAGGCGTAGACACGCGCCGGCGGGGCGTCCACGACCGTGCTCTCCTCCAGGCTCCACTGCCGTTCCATGGCGGTCTCCCCTCGCGCGGTACGGGACGGCCACCCGCCCGTTACCCGCGGGTACGGTAACGGATCGGCGGGGACCCGGTCATCAGTCTTCCGGCGCCGATCGTGCCGGAGAGGAACCCGGCCCCGGGGGCGGCCGCCGGTGCCCGCGGCCCCGCTCCCGTACGCCCCCTGCCGTACGAACGGTCCCGTACGCCCGCTCCCGTCCGTAGCCCTGCCTCCCCCCCCTTCGTCAGCGGTGTGTCAAGACCGCTCGCCTCGGCGTCAACACCGTGTCAACCTCCCCGGCACGGTCCGCTCCGCGCCCTAGCCTCGGCGCCATGCAGCCCCCTCTCCCCTTCCCCGGCCCGCACGCCCACCCCGCCGACGACGTGCTGCACGACGCGGACTGGCCGGGGGAGGCGCGCTCGGCGCTCGTCTGCGCCGGGCTGCTGCTCGGGACGGCGCTGGTGGTGGACGCCGGCGCCCACGGGCTGCCGGCGGGGCGCGCCCTCGGGTGGATCGGGCTGTCTGTACTCCTCCTGGTGGTGCTGCTGCCGCCGAGGGTCAGCTCGGCGCCGGGCCTGCTGACGGTGCGCGGGCTGTGGGTGGTCCGGACGGTCCGTACCGACCGGCTGACGGCCGTCGCCTGGCCGGTCGGTACGGGGCAGAGCCTGGTGCTGCGGGACGAGGAGGGCGCGCGGGCGGAGATCGACCTCCGGGTCCTCCTCGCCAACCCGGCCCTCTGGCTACGGCTGGACGCCGAGGCCCGGGACGCCCGGCGGCGCGGCACCCTCGACCACGGCGGGCCGGACCTCGACCGGCTCTCGCTGCGCGTCCACGCGGAGACGGCCCGCGCCGTCCTGAAGGTGTCCGGATTGGAGTAGGGCCTCCCCGGCGGCCCTCTCAGGCCGCCGGAGCGGGGACGGGCCCGGGGACGGGCGCGGGAGCCGCCGGTGCGGGGAGGCGGGCGGGGTCGATCCGCAGTTCGCGGACGCCCAGCGGCTCGACGAGTGCGCGCAGCGCCGGTTCCGCCAGGACTATCCACGGCTGGGCCGCCCCCAGGACCTCCCTCAGCCGCGCCGGTCCGCTGAACGCGACGGCGGTCCTGTCCCCGAACGGCGTGCGGAACAGCCGGGTCACGCAGGCGCGGGGGCCCGGCCGGACCGGCACGCAGAGCCGTCCGGCCCGGAGCCGGTCCCCGGGCTCGGCGGCATCTCCGTACAGGGCGTCTTCCATCGATTCCTCCCGGACACAGAGCGGACCCCCGGCGCGGACGGCGCCGGGGGTTTGTCTCCGGGGCTCTACCCGGGGACCGCCCGGCCAAGCCGCCGCACCCCGGCGCCCCTCCGGAATCGGCCAGTCCGGCGGAGGCGGAGCCCGAGCCCGAGCAAGAGCAAGAGAACCGGAGCCGATGCCCGAGAGGGATCCGGGACCTCGGCCGGTGCCGGTGCTCGTTCCCCTCCGGCCGCGTCAGCCGACCGTCCAGCGCTGGAGGGCGCTCCCGGTGTCCGGCTGCTGGGTGACGCGTGCTCCGTTCGCCGTGGAGGCGGCCGTCAGGAGGAGGCCGCTGCGCACGGAGGTGACGGTGGAGGTGCCGTCGGGGAGGCGGGTGAGCGTCCAGCGCTGGTTGGCGCCGCCGTGGCAGGTCCACTGGATGACGCGGGCGCCGGCGGCGGTGGAGCCGTTCTCGATGTCGGCGCACTTCCCCGAGGCGTTGTTGCGGAGTTCGTGGCCGCCGTCGGCGCGCGGGGTGAGGGTCCACTTCTGGTTGGCGCCGTTGTTCGGGGTCCAGGTGACGAGCCCGGTGCCGTCCGCCGTGCTGTGGTCGGGGTTGTCGAGGGCCTTGCCGCCGGTGGTGAGGGTGACGGTCCTCGGGGGGTCGCCGACCGGGGTGAGGCCGAGGGTCTGTTCGGCGGCGGTGCGGCCGGCGCCGACCGGGGAGCCGGTGGTGTCCGTCCAGCTGCGGGCCGGGGTGGTCTCGGCGGCGCGCGAGGAGGTGGCGGAGAGGGCGAGGACGAGGCCGCTGTACCGGTTGACGAGCTTGACCGTCCCGGTGGGGGTGTTGTCGGTGGCGGAGGCGGCGGGGACGACGAACCAGTCCTGGCCGGTGCCGGAGGCGGCCGCGGTGACGGTCGGTTTCGTGCCCCACGCGCGCGTGGCGGGTGCGGTCGACGCGACGCCGAGGAGACCGCCGGTGGCGGCGTTCGCGATGCGGTAGGAGCCGTCGCCCTTGGCGGTGAAGGTCCAGTGCTCCAGCGTCGAACCGGTGGGCGCGGCCCGGGAGGTGGTGGCGGAGCCGCCGGAGACCTGGGCGAGGACACGGCCGTCCGCGGCGGAGACGCGGTAGGCGCGGGCGGTGTCGACGGGGGCCGCGGGCGCGTTCGTACCGATGCTCAGGTTGACGTACTCGGCGCTCGCGCCGCCCGAGCAGCCGAAGGAGCAGTAGGCGCGGAAGTCCTTGCCGACGATGCCGGAGCCGGTGCGGTTGCCGGCGTCGAGGAACCAGCGGTACCAGGACGCGGTGCGGTAGCCGCCGGTGTCGCCGAGCCTGAACCACTTCTGGGTGGTCAGGTCGGTGGTGGCGTAGATCTCCTGCGGGGCGTTGCCGCTCTGGTCGACGGCCTGCGGCTCTCCGATGTAGAGGCCGAGGTAGGCGTTGTAGGTGATGTCCATGACGAAGAGCGGGGAGGTGGCGGGAGTGAGCCCGGCGGCGACCTGCTGGCTCACCGAGCCGGCGTTGGCGGGGTCGTACTCCTTCTCCTTCGGCACGTAGCCGGTGGTGCCGGCCGCGCCGACCGGGACCATGGTGGACTCCCGGCCTCCGCCGCCGGGCTGGGTCCAGGCGCCGTCGTACCACTTGCGCCACGAACCGGGCGCCATCTTCTGGGAGATGGGGGCGCGGGCGACGTGCCCGTAGAAGGCGGCCCAGCCGCCGCCCTTGTTGACGATCCGGGAGCCGTAGAAGGCGTAGAAGTAGCCGGAGGCGGTGTCGACGAAGAGCCGGGGGTCGCCGGTGCCGTAGTGGTACGTCTGCCGCGGGAAGGCGGCGGTGTCGCCGCGGTCCGTGCTGTAGGGCGAGGTGATGACGTGGTCCTTGATCTTCCAGGTCCGGCCCTGGTCGGTGGAGACCGCGTAGTCGATGCCGTCGTAGTGGATGCCGTCCGCGAAGGGCTGCGGGGTGAACTCGTTGTGGACGAGGCCGTACCAGTCGCCGGTGTCCGGATCGACCCACATCCCGGTCAGGTCGCAGTAGTTGCGGTGGGCGTAGCCGCTTCCGGCGGGCGCGGCGGTGGACTTCACGCCGGTGGGGCTGTTGTTGCAGCGCGCGGTGGTGTCGTTGTTGCGGTCGGCGGGGTCGGCCGGGTTCACGGCGTCGCTGATCGCGGCGGAGCGGTCGGCGGTGTCGAAGTCGGTGCCGGTGTAGAAGGTCCACTTGCGGGGGTCGTTCGCGCCGTAGAGCGCGTGGGCCTGCTGGTAGTAGAAGGTGCCGTCCTTGTCGGTGTAGGGGCTGGCCGGGGTGTCGTCGGGGCGGTTCCAGGCACCCTTGGCGCCGACGGTGACCGTGTAGGTGGCGGTGGCGGAGGCGGGTGAGGGGGCGGTCGGGGGCGCGGATCCGGCTTCGGCCGGCGGGGCGGCGGCGAGGGCGCCGCCTCCGGCCGCGGCGAGGAGCGCCGCGACGAGCGTGCTCACGAATCCGTTGCGCGAGAGGTGCACGAGTACTCCCTGGGGTGGAGGAGTCGGGCCGCTGACGGCACGGACCCTAGAGCGCATTTGACCGGTAAAACAAGAGCCCCGACTCCGCCGGATCCCTTTCCTCGTAGGGGAGTTGGGCGTCCGGACCACATCGGCGGGGCGCCGTCGGCGCCTTGACCGCAGGTGGGGGCCCGGTTACGTTGCGAGCCGGGCGTGATCGGCGGGCGGGGCGGGGACGACGGGGGCGGCGTCATGGTCACCATGCAGGACGTGGCGGAGCGGGCCGGCGTCACCAAGCAGACCGTCTCGAACGTGGTCACCGGACGGGTCGCGGTGCGCCCGGCCACCGAGGCGCGCGTCCGCGCCGCCATCACCGAACTCGGCTACGTCCCCAATCTGGTGGCCCGTTCGCTCGCGACCGGCAGCAGCCGCACCGTCGGGCTCTTCGTGCCGACCGTCTCCGCGCCGTTCTACGCGGACGTGGTCGAGGAGGTCGAGGACGCCCTGGAGGAGCGCGGCCACCGGCTGCTGCTCTGCACGACGCGGCTCGACGGGGAGCGCGCCCGGCGTCATCTCGCCGCGCTGGCCAGCCGCTCCGTGGACGCCCTCCTGATCGCCGGCGACCAGGGGCTCACCGGCCATCTGCCGCTCCTCGCGGACGCCCGCTTCCCGGTGGTGCTGTGCGCGTGGGAGGCCGCGCTGCCGGACGGCTTCCCGGTGGTGACGGTCGACTACGAGCACGGCGGCCACCTCGCCGGCCGGCACCTGCGGGCGCTCGGGCACGAGCGGGCCCTCGTCCTCGCCAGCCCCGCGCACACCGTCCGCACGGCCGGCTTCCGCCGGGCCTTCCACGAGGACGGGATCCCGCTGCCGGACGACGCCGTGCGGACCGCGGCCGAACCCACCTTCCGGGGCGGCCTGGCGGCGGCGCTCGACGCGCTGCGCGCGCATCCGGAGGCGACGGCGCTCTTCGCCACCCACGACGTCCTCGCGGTCGCCGCGGTGGAGGCGGCCCGCGCCCTGGGCCGCACCGTCCCTGACGACCTCTCCGTGGTCGCGTACGACGACACCCCGGCCGGCGTGCTCTCCGGCACGGCGCTCACCAGCGTGGTCCTCCCCAAGCGAGAGATGGCCCGGCAGTCCGTCGACCTCGCCCTCGGCGCCGCCGCCTCCGCCCCGCGGCCCGACCCGCGCCCCCGGCCGCTGCTGCCCGCCCTCGTCCCCGGCGACAGCACCGCCCGTGTGCCGGGGCGGCCGGGCGGGGCCTGACGGACCGAGGGGCGGGCGGCGCTCCGCGCGCCGTCCGCCCCTCGGGTCACCGCTCTCAGACGGTGGCGTGCTTCCGTGCCGCGTCGGGGCACTCGTCGCCGTACCCCTCGTCGCCGTACCCCTCGTCGCCGTAGCCCTTCGGCTCACAGGGGTCCGGGCCCGGGCCGGGGCCGTCGCCCCGCTCGTTGTCCAGCATGACGAAGACGGCCTCCTGCTCCGCGCTCACCACGTACGGCCCGCTCACCGGGTCGGCGGGCAGCTCGTAGCCGTCGGGGGCGGCCGTCTCCCGCAGGTAGTACGTGCCGTGGTCGAGGTCGTCGAAGCCGCACAGGCCGGCGAAGCCGGTGGTGCAGGGGGTGCCGACCCGGGTGTCGGGCTCGTCGCCCGCGGTCTGCAGCCCGGTGACGCCGTTCGTCTCCTCCCACAGCTCGAAGGTGGCGCCGCCCAGCGGCAGCCCGCTGCCGGCGTCGGTCTTGATCAGACGCACCGACCCGGTCCCCGGCGGGATCGGCGTACGGGAGTTGTCCGCCTCCACGGTGACGCCCGCCTGCGCGTTCTCCTCGGTCAGGACGAGCGGCCCGAACACCGGATTCGCCGGCAGGTCGTACCCGTCCGGCGCCTGGGTCTCCTGCCAGTAGTACGTGCCGGTCTCCACCGTCCGCTCGCAGACGCCGTCCGCGCCGGTCACGCACGCCGTGCCGACCGTGGTGTCCGGGTCGGCGCCACCGGTCTGGAGACCGGCGACGCCGTTCGTCTCCTCCCACAGGCGGAAGGTCGCGCCCGGCAGCGGCGCGCCGCTCTCCGCGTCCGTCTTCACCACCCGCACCTCACCGGTGACCGGCGGGACGGGCGTGGCGGTGTTGTCCGCCTCGACGCTCACTCCCGTCGACGCGTTCTCCTCGGTCAGCACCAGCGGCCCGAAGACCGGGTTCGCCGGCAGGTCGTACCCGTCCGGCGCGTCGGTCTCCTGCCAGTAGTACGTCCCCGTCTCCACCGTCCGCGTGCACTCGCCGTCGGCGCCGGTGACGCACGGCGCGCCGACCACCGTGTCCGGGTCGGCGCCGTCGGTCTGGAGACCCGGAACGCCGTTCGTCTCCTCCCACAGGCTGAAGGTGGCACCCGCCAGCGGGTCGCCGGTCTCGGCGTCCGTCTTGAGGACCGTCACGTCACCGGTGACGACCTGGGGGGTGTCGCAGTTCGGGAGGTCGCCGGTGAAGGGGTAGGCGTGGAACTCCTGGCCGCCGCTCTCGCCGACGCTGGTGTGGGTGAGGGAGCCGGTGGTGAAGAAGCGGCCGTTGATGCCGGGCAGGCTGACGGTCGTGGTGGACGCCTGGTTGCCGATGAGGAAGCTGCCCTGGAACTGGCCGGTGCCCGCGAGGTCGACCGTCGTCGCGTCGGGGAAGTTCCACAGCAGGCGCTCGCGGTAGGCGTTGAGCGGGTCGTCGGTGTCGGCGATGCCGCCGCTGTAGGTCCGCAGGGTGCGGTTGTCGCCGGTGACGTTGACGAGGATCGTCGCACCGGCCGGGATGTTCGCGAAGACGATGCCCTGCTGCCCGTCGTTCGGGCCCTCCATGTCGAAGTCGACGTTGAAGATCTGGAGCGGGGAGGTGCCGTCGCCGGTGAAGAGGGTCTGGCCGCCCTCGTTGACGGCGGTGCCGGTGGGCGTGCGCGGGGCGCCGTCCACGCGCGCGTAGCACTGGCTCGCGGCGGTCAGCTGGTCGCGGAGCGCGGTGTAGGGGGCGGTGGCGTCGTCGTCCTGTTCGAGGGTGGCTTCGACGTCGCCGGTGACGGTGCCCGCGTGACGGACGACTCCGTCCTCGGCCAGCAGCTCCTGGCCGGTGGCGACGGTGATGTCGCCGCCCGTGGTCAGCCAGTCCGCGCCCACGGCCGGCGGCACCTTCGAGCCGACTCCGACCTCTCCGATGTTGTAGACACCGCCCGCTGGCTTGTTCATGTCGAAGGCGTCGAGGACGACGATCCGGCCCTCCGCCTCGGCGGCCCTGCCGCGGACGAGGTAGTCCTCGCCGACGTAGATGTTGATCGCGTTGTCCCGGCCCTTGATCGGGTCGTTGTCGATCGGCGGGAAGGGGGACGGGCAGGTCGTGGGGTCCCCCGGCGGGGCCGCGGAGACGCACGGGCCGAGGCCGCCGGGGAGGGGGGCCGCGGCCGCGGGGGCGGCGGCCGGACCGAGCATCAGCACGGGCACGGTGGCGAGCGCCACGGCACAGGCGAGGCTCGTCGTCCCGGCGCGCCCACGGCGGTGCGCACGGGCACGATTCGTGTGGTTGGTCATGCCGGGAGTCTCTGAGCGGCACGGACGCCCCACCACTCGTGGGGCCCGTGGTTGGGCCGGTCAGGTCGCGGGCTCACCCGTCAGGTGCGGTCGGCTCCTCCGCACGAGGCCCCGTCAGGTGCGGATGGCGCCCTCCACGCGAAGCCCCGTCAGGTGCGGTCGGCGCCGGTGTCGCCCCCGGCGTCGGGCCCGGGGCCCGCCGGGCGGATGCGGTCGGTGCCGAGCCGGCGGCTGAGGGTGGGTTCGTGGGCGAGTACGGCTCCGATGGTGAAGGCGAAGGTCAGCGCGGCGCAGACGACGATGAGCCAGGACAGCAGGGTGAGGACGAGGCCGAGGGCGCCGTACTCGGCGAGGGCCCGGTTGAGCGCGGCGGGCATGTAGAAGCGGGCGGTGATCCCGAGCGCGGTGGAGGTGGTGGCGCCGAGCAGGGCACCGGGGAGCAGCGGCAGCCAGGGGACGCGGTTGGCGAGGAGGAGGTGCTGGGTCCACAGCCAGACGCCGGTGGCGACGAGGAAGAAGAGGGGGACGCCGAGCCAGGCGCCGGCGCCGAAGCCGTCCCGGATCGGTGCCTGGAGGAGGACGACGACGACCAGGGCGAGCAGCCAGACCGCCCACCGCCAGGCGGCGATCCGGGTGCCCGCCTTGGGCAGGCCCCAGGCGCGCTCGCAGACGCGGGCCATGGCGCGGCTGAAGCTGGTGGCGGAGACGAGCGCGACGAGGGCGCCGACGGCGCCGGTGGTCTCCCGGACCCCGTCGGGGGTGGTCTGGTCGAAAACCTGCTGGAGCTCCTGGTCGGCGGGGCCGGTGAGGCCGAACATGGCCCGCAGGGACTCGCGGAGCTGGTCGCGCACGGGGGTGGGGGCGAAGGCGGCGAGGGCGAAGAGCAGCGGGACGGCGGCGAGGAACGCCTGGGCCGCGAGCCGGGTGCCCGCGTCGAGGAGGCTGCCGCCGACGAGCCGTTCGGTCACCTCGGTCAGGACCGGGAAGCGCCGCTCGGCGCCGGCGCGTAGCTCCCGCAGCCGGTTCGTCCACGCCATCGCGCCTCCCGCCCCGCCTCGCCTCGCCCCGGCCGGCCGGGATCTCCCCCGCCGCGGACGTTCTCCGCCATGGGACGGCACGGGCGGGGCTCCGGCCACCCGGCGGCGGCCGGACGGGTGGTTCACGGGGCCCAGTAGCGGGCCAGCGCGCCTTCCTTGTACGGGGCGGGGCTCACGCTCAGCTCGCCGGCGAAGGGGCGGTCGAGGACGAGCACGAGCAGCAGGCTGAAGCCGATGAGTCCGGCGACCGAGGCGACGAAGAGCACCTGGATCCGCAGCTTCCTCATCCCGTACAGGAAGGTCAGCGGGAGGAGGACGAGCGCGCCGCCGAAGGCCAGGACCTGGAGGAGCGGCGGGAGTTCCTGCTCGGCCATGGTGACCCGGGCGCGGCGCTGCGCGGCCACGTCGTTGAGGTGGGCGACGGCCTCCTCGTAGAAGACCTCCTCGCGCGGGGACTTGGGGTCGTACGCCTGGAGCACGTCGAAGGCCGCGACGAGGCTGCGTTCGGTGGCGCCGTACTGGGGGCGGCCCTCGCGCATCAGGGGCCACTGCTGTTCGACGACGGCGTGGACGTAGTCGCTCAGGGCGGCGTCGAGGTCGGCGCGGACGGCCGGCGGGAAGGCGGCGGCGTCCCGGGCGATGAGGGCCACGTCGGTGGCCTCGGCGGCGACGATGGTCTGGGTGCTCTCCAGCTGGGTCCAGAGGGTGACGATGACGAAGGCGAGGATGATTCCGTAGATCGCGCCGAACATCCCCAGGGTCACGCCGACCATGTCGTTGTGCTCGCCCTCGGCGAGCGACGGGTGGCGGCGGCGGAGCAGCACGCTGCCGGCGACGGCGAGCACGACGGTGCCGCCGACGAGGACGACGGCGAGGGTCAGGGAGCTGAAGTGGTTGAGCAGCCAGAGCGACATGAGCGCGGAGTGTAGGGAGCGGGCGCGCACCCCCAGGACCACTGCCGAGGCGTACGCCCCCGGCGCATGGGGAGAGTGCACACCATCGGGTGACCCGGCCGGGCGCCCTGTGACCGCCGTGGGAGTACGGCGGCCACCGAGCGCCCGACCGGATCGGGACGCCGGACCGGATCACGCCGGACCGGACCGGGTCACGCCGGACCGGATCGGGACGGCGGCCGGGTCACGCGGGACCGGGTCGTGCCCGATCGGTCAGATCGGACGAGGTCGGGTCGGGTCGGGTCGGGTCAGGTCAGTCGGGTGAGGAGGTCGGCGAAGAGTTCGGGCCGGCTCACGTACCCGACGTGCGAGGTGGGCAGGGTGTGCACGTCGAAGGGGTGGTCTGGGGTGAGTTCGTCCGCCTTGCGGATCATGAAGTCCTGCACCGCCGGGGTGAGGCTCCGGTCGGCGGAGAGGCGGACGTAGGTGTGGGGCACCCGGCGCCACGCCTCGGGGCGGACGAGCGCGGCCGGTTCCATGACGGCGTGGTTCTCGTCCGCGTCGAGCGAGTCGAGGAAGTGGCGGAAGAGGGCGTCGGAGGCGTCGGCCATGATGGCCTCCTTGAGCACGGCGAACGCCTCCGGGTCGGTGTGGGCGCGCCGCCAGTCGAGCCGGACGACGCCGGGGTCACGGCCGGGCGCCTCGTACGGGACGGCGATCCGGGTCACCGCCGCTTCGAGCAGGCCGTCGTCGACGACGTCCCACGGCTCGGTGAGCAGGGCGGGGTCGGCGAGGCAGAGCGCCGACAGGTAGACGACCCGGTGGACGAGCTCCGGGGCGGCGTTGACGACGGCGGTGAGGGTGAGGCCGCCGAGGCTGTTGCCGGCGAGGACGACCGGGCCGTGCCCGGCGAGCCGCCGCAGGACGCCGACGACGTGCTCGGCGTTGTCGGCGAGGGTGACGCCGTGCATCGGGGAGGTCTCGTGGTGCAGGGCCGTGCGGTCCTGGGTCGGGTGGTGGTAGGCGGCGGGGCCGCCGGCCGTGTCGCCGTGGCCGGGGAGGTCGACGGCGTACGAGCGGTGGCCGCGCAGGGCCAGTTCGTTGCGGAGCGGGGTCCAGGCACGGGCGTTGCTGGAGCCGCCGTGCACGAACACGAACGTGGGGCGCTGGCGCTGGTCTGAGCGCATGGGAGAGAGGTCCTCGTCATCCTGAGGCGAACGGTGGACGCGGACGACCTCGGGACCGGCGGACGCGACGCGCGCACGGGGGCGCGGACGCAGGGCGATACGGACGCGCGCGCGTGGCGGCGCGTCGTTCTGATGAAGGGCCGGAACCGCGGTCAGCGCGCGGAACGAAGCCGGATCGCCCGGAAGTTCTGGATGACGGAGCACATGCGACCGACCCTAACAACCCTCCCCCGCGCCTCCCACTCCTTTTCGGACTGGTAACTTCTACAACACTGTAGAAGTTCGACACCGGAGTAGTCCGGCCGAGGGAGTGTGAGCCGACGATGGCGCTGTGGGACCGGATCAAGGAGTCCGCCTCGACCATGCAGACCCAGCTGACCGCGCGGAAGAACGAACTGACCAGCGGCGCCTTCCGGGACGCGAGCATGGCGATGTGCGCGCTGGTCGCGGCGGCGGACGGCACCGTGGACCCGGCCGAGCGGAGCCGCGTGGCCCAGCTGATCGCCGCCAACGAGGTGCTGCGGAACTTCGAGGCGGCCGACCTCCAGCGGCGCTTCGACGCCCAGCTCGACCAGCTCGCGGCCGACTTCGACTTCGGGAAGGTCGCCGTCCTCCAGGAGATCGCCAAGGCGAAGAAGAAGCCCGCGGAGGCCCGCGCCGTCGTCCAGATCGGCATCGTCATCGGCGGCGCCGACGGGCACTTCGACCCGACCGAGCGGGCCGTCGTCCGCGAGGCGTGCTTCGCCCTGGGTCTGCCCCCGCACGAGTTCGACCTCTGAGACGCGCGGCCCCGGGTCGGACAGGCACCGGGTGTACCGACCCGCGTCGGCAACCCTGCGGGTCAATACGCCTAGAGCGGCGTCGCCGCCCTGAGCACCGCGTAGAGAGCGACCGCAGAGTTCGCCGAGGCGAGGGCCGAGGCCGCGGCGCCCATCACGGCGCCCCACAGGGCGAGCCCGACGGCGGTGAAGACCGGCGGCCAGGCGCGGGGTGCCGGGGGCGGCGGCGCCAGGAGGGCGGCCACCCGGCGCGGCACAGGACCTGCGACGGCGAAGGCCGGCAGGGTCGCGGGGCTCGCGCCGCCGGAGGCCAGCGCCGCCCGTCCGATGGCCCGCGCGACCACGCGCCGGCTGCCGACCCGTACCGCGGCCTCCTCGTCCGCCCAGCGCTCGGCCGAGTACGTGACGGCCGTCCGCAGCGGCCGGAGGAACGGATTGGCCGCGGCGGCCAGCCGGGCGGCGAGCAGCAGCCGGTCGTGCCGGCCCGTCAGATGCGCCCGCTCGTGGGCGAAGAGCGCCCGCCGCTCCGCGGAGCCCAGCCGGGCGAGCATGCCCCGGCTGACCACGATCCTCCCCCGGGAGCGCCCGGCCGGGGCCGGGAGGGCGTACGCGTACGGGAGCGGGTCCGGCAGCACCGCGACCGGACGGTCCGGCAGCCCGGCGAGCGCGCGGGCGGCCCGCCCGCGGACGCTCCGGTGGCGCAGCAGCACCCGGCCGCAGACCCCGACCACCGCGAGGAGCGCGGGGATCGCCGCCCGGCCCGCGAACTCGTCGTACGGCACGGCGGCCCGCACCTCCGGGTCCGACCAGGCGTCCGGGAGCGGGTTGCCGGGCAGCTGGGCGGTCCCGACGACCATGAGAAGGGCGAGGCAGAGGGTGCTGCACACGGCGAGCAGCGCGGCCACGGCGGTGAGCAGCCGGGTCGCGGTGCGCGGGTGCAGGTGGTGCTCGGCGAGCCGGGCGACGGGCCACGCGGTCAGCGGCAGGACGAGCGGCAGGAAGACGAGGACGCCCACGGTGTCAGCCCTCCCCCGCCCGGTTCTCTCCCTCTTCCCCGTCTTCCGCCCCTTCCTCGGCGCGGGCCAGCAGCTCCCGGAGGAGTTGCTCGTCGGAGGCGGGGAGGGTGGTGACGAAGCGGGTGAGGACGGCCTCCCGGTCCCCCTCGCCGTCGAGCAGTCTGCGCATCCGGAGGGCGGCGAGCCCCGCCTCGTCGGCCACGGCCGTCCACTCGAAGGACCGGCCGGCGCGTTCGCGGGCGACGGCCCCCTTGGCGTGGAGGCGGGTCAGGATGGTGATGACGGTGGTGTACGCGAGTCCGCCGCCGAGCACCTCCCGCACCGCACCGGCGGTGACCGGCCGGCCCGCGGCCCGCACCGCGGCGAGGACCTGGGCCTCCAGCTCGCCCTGGCCGCGCCGGCGCGCGGCGGCCCCGGTGGGCTCCGGCTCCCCGGCGTCCCGCTTCTTCATCCGTCGTCCCCCTCGCCGTTCCCGGCCGCTCGCCCGGACCGTCCGGACGTCGTTCATCGTTCGGGGGGTGACCCTACCCGGTCCTTCTACGCCCCTGTAGATTGACGCGGGTCGGACCACCGTCCCGTCCCCCGCCAGGAGAGTCCCCGTGTTCGGTATGAGCGAGATCGCGATCCTGCTGGTCGTCGTCGCCCTGGTGGTCGGCGCGAAGAAGCTGCCGGAGCTGGCCCGCAACGCCGGCAAGGCCGCCCGCATCCTGAAGGCGGAGGCGCGCGAGATGAAGGCGGGCGACGCGCCCCGCGAACCGGCGGTCACCTACACCGTCAAGGAGACGCGGACCTCCGCCGAGAACCGCTGACCCCCGCGCGCTACGCGACGGGCAGGGGCTCGGCGACCGAGGCGAGGTAGCGGGCGTACTCGTCCAGGGCGGCCAAGGCCTGCTCGTCGTCGCGGTCGATCAGCCAGGTGAGGGTCAGGCCGTCGAGGACGCCGAGGCCGTGACGGGCGAGAACCGCGAGGTCCACGGTCCAGGCGAGGCCCGCCGCCCGAGCCATCGACTCCAGGTGGGCGCGGTTCACGTCCAGGTAGTGCCGGTACTGGCGGCGGGCCAGGTCGGCGAGGCCGGGCCGGCGGAGCGCGTACTGGGTGACCTCGTACGTCACCAGGTGCTCGTCCGGGCGGGCGCGGACCTGCTCCCAGTACGCGCGGAGGATCGCGCGGACCTTGTCGAAGGGGGTGGCGCCCTCCGGGTGGGCGAGGTCGGCCGGCGGGAGGTTCCGCTCCATGATCCGCTCGATGACGGTCTGGAAGAGCTCCTCCTTGGAACGGAAGCAGTAGTGGAAGGCGCCGAGCGGCACCCCGGCCTCGGCGACCACGGCCCGGGTGGTGGTCTCGGCGACCCCGTCGCGGATCATGACCCGGATCGCCGCCTCCGCCAGCTGCTCGCGGCGCTCACCGGCGGAGAGTCGGGGCATGGGACGGCTCCTCGGGAGGGGGCGGGGCCGGTCGGCCGGGGCCGGGGCCGGTCGGGGCGGGGGCCGCGATGGGCCGGGTCACGGTACCGCAGGGCGGTCGGAGGTCACAGGAAGGCCATGCCCTCGCCCCGGTAGGTGGGGACCTCGTCCACCACCCGGTCGTGTTCGACGAGGTGGAGGGTGTCGACGCGTTCGCAGAGCTCGCCGGCCTTGGCGTGCCGGAACCAGACCCGGTCGCCGAAGCGGAGGGTGTCGGCGGCGGGTCCCACGAGCGGGGTCTGGACCTCGCCCGCGCCCTCGGAGCCGAGCATCCGCAGCCCCGCCGGGTGGACGGGGACGGGCAGCCGGTCCGGCCCGGGGGCGCCGGACGCGGTCCAGCCGCCGCCGAGGACGGTGACGTGGCCGGGGGCGGGGCGGCGGACCACCGCGAGCGCGAAGAAGGCGGCGGGCAGCGGACTGAAGCCCCGGTAGTGGTCGAAGAGGGCGGGGGCGTAGAGCCCGGATCCCGCGCCGAGTTCGGTGACGGCGGGCTCGGCGGAGGTGGTCTCCAGGCTGCCGGTGCCGCCTCCGTTCACGAACTCCAGCGGGGCGACCTCGCGGACGGCGCGGACGGCGGCGGCGCGGCGGGCGCGCAGCTCGCGGGCGGAGAGCCGCTGGACCGCGCGGACGGCGGTGCGCATCGGGCGGGCCTGGGTCGGCTGGTCGTCGCCGACCCCGGCGATCTGCCCCTCGTACGCCATCACGCCGACCAGCCGCAGCCGGGGACGGGCGACGACGGCGCGGGCCAGAGCCGCCGCCTGGGCGGGGGCGTGCAGGGGCGAGCGGCGCATGCCGAGGTGGACGCGGCCGCCGAGCAGGCGGAGGGAGGCGTCGAGGTCGAGACAGACACGGACCGGGGGGCCCGAGGCTCCGACGGCCGCGGTGAGGAGGTCGAGCTGTTCGAGGGAGTCGACCATGACGGTGACGCGGGCGGCGGCGTCCTCGTCGGCGGCGAGACGGCCCAGCGCGTCGGTGTCGGCGGTCGGATAGCCGACGAGGACGTCCGCGCGGGGGTCGTGGGCGGCGAGCCAGAGCGCCTCGGGAAGGGTGAAGGCGAGGACGCCGGCGAAGCCCGGGCGGGCCAGGACGTCGTCGATGAGGGCGCGGCAGCGGAGCGACTTGCTGGCGAGCCGGATCGGCTTGCCGCCGGCGCGGCGGGCCATCTGCGCGGCGTTGGCGCGCAGCGCGCCGAGGTCCACGGCGGCGAAGGGCGGCTGGAGTCCGGCGGTCGCCTTCTCCAGGTCGGCGAAGCCGGCGGGGCGCGGGGCGGACGCGGTCGGCACCGCGGAGTCCGGGGACACGGCGGCTGCGGCGTCGGGGCGGGCGCTTGCCATGATGGGCGGCCTTTCGTGGACCTCTGCGGGGACGGGGACCTCTGCCGGGACGTCGGCCTCTGCTGGGACGGGGACCTCTGCCGCGACGTCGCCCCCTGCCGGGACGTCGACCTCCGCGGGACGCGGACCTCCTCCGGATACGGATCTTCTCCGGACGCGGGCCGACGCCGGACGCGGTGCGGACTCCGCGAGGAACCGGGCCGCGCGCCGGGCACGGATGCGGACTCCGCGGGACCTGGGCCGCGGCGTACGGATGCGGGCTCTGCGGGGACCGGTGGCGACGCCGTCACCGTCTCTTGGTCGCCCGTCCAAGTCAAGACTCCAGGACCCTTGACTTGGACGCTTGACCAAGTCCACCCTTCCGGACAGCGAGAACCGGCGGTAACCGCCCCTCTCCCGTCCGACGTACAGGAACACCGGCCCGAAGGGAACGCCCGGCATGAGCGGCAGCGACAACGGCGGCGTGTGGCGCAACTGGGCCGGCAACGAGGAGGCCCGCCCCCGGCGGGTGCTGCGCCCGGCGCGGACCGAGGACGTCGCCGCGGCCGTGAAGGACGCGGTGCGGGACGGGCTGCGGGTCAAGGCGGTCGGCTCCGGGCACTCCTTCAGCGGCGTCGCCGTCGCCCCGGACGTCCAGCTCCGCCTCGACCGGCTCGACGCCGTGGACGCGGTGGACCCGGAGACCGGGCTCGTCACCGTCGGTGCCGGCATGCCGCTGTGGAAACTGAACCCGCTGCTCGCCTCGCACGGCCTCGCCCTGGAGAACATGGGCGACATCGACCGGCAGACGATCTCCGGCGCGATCTCCACCGGCACCCACGGCTCCGGGATCCGCTTCGGCGGCATCGCCACCCAGGTGCGGGCACTCGAACTCGTGCTGGCCGACGGATCGGTGACGGTCTGTTCGCCGACCGAGCGGCCCGAGCTGTTCGCCGCGGCCCGGGTCGGCCTCGGGGCGCTGGGCGTCATCACCAAGGTCACCCTCCAGACCGTCCCGCTCTACGCCCTGCACGCCCGGGACACCTCGACGCCCGTCACCGAGACCCTCGGCCGGATCGACGAACTCGTGGCGGAGAACGACCACTTCGAGTTCTTCTGGTTCCCGCACAGCGAGACCACCCTGACCCGCCGCTTCCGCCGGCTGCCCGGTGACGCCCCCCTCTCCCCCATCGGCGCCCTCTCCCGGCGGCTCGACGAGGCCGTCAGCGGCCCCGGCTTCGAGGCCCTGAACCGGCTCGGCACCCGCGTGCCGCGCCTGGTGCCGCCGATCACCCGCTTCGCCGCGCGCGCGATGTCCTCCAGGACCTGGACCGACCACGCGTACCGGATCTTCGCCTCGGTGCGCGACGTCCGCTTCCACGAGGGCGAGTTCGCGATCCCGCGCGCGCACGCGGCCGAGGCGCTGCGGGAGCTCCGGGCCTGGATCGACGCGCAGGGCGAGCCGGTGTCCTTCCCCCTGGAGGTCCGCTTCACGGCCGCCGACGACATCTGGCTCTCCACCGCGCAGGGCCGGGAGAGCTGCTACATCGCCTTCCACCAGTACCACCGGATGCCGTACCGCCGGTACTTCGACGCCTGCCAGAGGATCCTCGCCTCCTACGGCGGCCGTCCGCACTGGGGCAAGATGCACGACCTCGGCGCGGCCGAGCTGCGCCCCCGCTACGAGCGCTTCGACGACTTCGTGGCCCTGCGTGACCGCCTCGACCCCGCCGGCGTCCTCTCCAACCCGTACCTCGACCGGGTCCTCGGCTCACCCCCGGCGGCCGGCTGACCCCCGTCCCGGGGGACTGACCTCCGGCCCGGGGCGAGTGGCACACTGGCTCCCGGTCTGCCGAAGGAGTACCGCCGTGTCCGTCATGCAGCGCCTGCGCACCGCCGTCCGCCGGACCTACCGGCGGAGGGTGGACCTGAGCCACCCGGCCCGCTCGCCGCTCGGCAGCGCGGTCGTGAACTGCGTCGTGTACGTCGACGGGGTGCGGCGGACGGTCCGGGGCACGAGCGCCGAGGACGCCCTGCGGCACGTCCGCCGGAGCGGGGACGGCTTCGTGTGGATCGGGCTGCACGAGCCGGCGGAGAAGGAACTGACGGTGCTGGCCGAGCTCTTCGGGCTGCACCCGCTGGCCGTCGAGGACGCGGTCCACGCCCATCAGCGGCCCAAGGTCGAGGAGTACGACGGGGTGCTGTTCGCCGTCCTGAAGACGGTCCGGTACGTCGAGCACGAGGAGCTGACCGCGACCAGCGAGGTGGTGGACACCGGCGAGCTGATGGCCTTCGTCGGGCCCGACTTCGTCCTCACCATCCGGCACGGCGGGCACGGCTCCCTCGGACCCCTGCGCGAGGCGCTGGAGGCGCTGCCCGAGCAGCTGGCCAAGGGACCGTCCGCCGTGCTGCACGCGATGGCGGACCACGTGGTGGACGACTACCTGGCCGTCGCGGACGCGGTACAGACCGACCTCGACGCCATCGAGAACGCCGTCTTCTCCGGCCAGGCGGGCCGCGGTGACGCCGGCCGGATCTACCAGCTCAAGCGGGAACTGCTCGAACTGCGCCGGGCGGTCGCCCCGCTCGCCCGCCCGCTCACGGCGCTCGCCACCCGGCCCATGCCGCTGGTCGACCCGGAGATCCGGACGTACTTCCGGGACGTCACCGACCACCTCGCCCGGGTCACCGAGCAGGTCGCCTCCTACGACACCCTGCTCGACTCGGTGCTCCAGGCGCATCTGGCGCAGGTCACGGTCGCGCAGAACGAGGACATGCGGAAGATCACCGCGTGGGCGGCGATCGTCGCGGTGCCGACGATGGTGTGCGGGATGTACGGCATGAACTTCGACCACATGCCGGAACTGCGCTGGACCTACGGCTATCCGCTGGTCCTCGGGGTGATCGCGGTGGCCTGCTTCGTCATCCACCGGGGCTTCCGCCGCAACGGCTGGCTGTAGCGCGACGGGCCGGGCGCCCGTACGGGAGGGCCCGGCCTGATCAGGCCGGGCGGGCGCGGCGCCGCCTCACAGACCCGCCCCTCCACCGGCCTCCAGGTACTGGCCGGTGATCCAGCGGGCGTCGTCGGAGACGAGGAAGGCGACGATGTCGGCGATGTCCCCGGGGGTGCCGATCCGGCCGAGGACCGCGAGCGAGGCGAGCGCGGCGGTCGCCTCGGGGGTGGTCCGGAGGCGGGCGTTCATGTCCGTGGCGACGAAGCCGGGGGCGACCGTGTTGACCGTGATCCCGCGCGGGCCGAGCTCCTTGGCGAGGGCCAGGGTCATGGTGTCGACGGCGCCCTTGGTCATGGCGTACGTGACGGATTCCGGGTAGGCGTTCCGTGAGGTCAGCGAGGAGATGTTGACGATCCGGCCGCCGTCGCGGAACCGGTCGAGGCACCGCTGGACGAGGAAGAGCGGAGCCTTGACGTTGACCGCGAAGAGCCGGTCGAAGACCTCGGGGCTGAGCTGGTGCAGCCGGCCGGAGCCGCTGGCCCCCGCGTTGTTGACCAGGATGTCGACCTCGGGCCCCGCGCCGGCGTCCGCGAGGCCCCGGTCGAGCGCGGTGTAGAAGACGTCGACGGCGTCGGGCCGGTCCAGTTCCGCGCGGAAGGCGAAGGCCCGGCCGCCCTCCCGCTCGACGGCGGCGGCGGTCGCGGCGGCGGCGGTCGCGTCACTGCCGTAGTGGACGGCGACGAGGGCGCCGTCGCGGCCCAGCCGCTCGGCGATCCCCCGGCCGATGCCCCGGCTCGCGCCGGTGACGATCGCCGTCCTGCCTGCCAGTCTCGCCATGGTGGTACGTCCTGCCTCGTGCTGCGGATGGGGATGGTGGGGGCGCTGCGGCTCAGCCGTGGGAGGCGAGCAGCTCGCGGTACCAGGGGAGGTGGCGGGGGAACGCCGCGGTGAAGCCGGGGCCCGGGCCGCGGCCGAAATCGGTCCAGGGGCGTTCGTCGGCGAACCAGTGGTCCACGCCGAACAGCTCCAGGTGGTGGGCGGCGACCGGGTTCCCGGCGAGCAGCGCGCGGGCCTCGGCGAGCTCCACCGCGGGGCCCCGGGCGTCCCGTACCGAGGCCGGGAGCAGGGGCTCGACGGCGGCGAGGAGTTCGGCGTCGGAGACCGGGTCGGGGTGGGCGACGCAGTACGCGCCCGGCCTGGTCGCCGGGGAGAGCGCGGCGCCCAGCAGGGCGCCGGCCAGGCTCTCCACCTCGACCGTCGAGTGGAGCGAGCCGTGGCCGGCGAGCGGTCCCGGCAGGGCGGCGAGCAGTGTCAGGAGGCCGGGGACGACCATCCGGTCCCCCGTGCCGTAGACGAGGTGGGGGCGCAGCACGGTGCCGCCGGCGTCCAGGACGTACCGCTCACCGGCGGCCCGGGTCCTGCTGGTCGCCGACCCGGGGGCGAGCGGGAGGCCGTCGGGGTCGGCCGCGCGGAAGGGGCCGCGGCCGTGGACGGACGCGGTGCTGAGGGAGACGATCCGGGTGGCGCCGGCGCGGCGCGCGGCGTCGACGAGGTCGCGGGTGCCGTGCTCGTTGACGGCCCGGAGCAGGTTTTCGGCGCCGCCGATCGCGGAGGCGCAGTGGACGACGGCGTCGACCCCGGCGCAGGCCCTGCGCAGCGCGTCGGGGTCCCGGAGGTCACCGCGGACGGTCTCGACGACGGGCCCGGCGCCCCGGCCGGCGGACGCCCCGCCGCCGTGGGCCGGAGGGGCCGTGTCCGCCGCGTCGGCGCGGCGGACGAGCAGGCGGACGTGGTCGAGGTCCGGGTGCGCGGCGGCCGCGGCGGCGACCCGGCCGCCGATGAAGCCGGTGGCGCCGGTGACGAGGATGCGGGTTCCCATGGGTTCTTCCGGTCGGTGCGGGGAGCGGCGGGGCGGGTTCGGCGTCAGCCGGCGCGGAGGGCGGGGGCGTACGTGGCCCCGGCCCCGGCCCTGGCGCGGTGCGGCGCGGCGAGGGTGCAGTCGAGGACCGCTTCGCCGCCCTGGTGGGCGAGGATCTGGACGGTGGTGGCGTCCCGGTCGAGCCCGGTCAGGATCTCGGCCTCGATCCAGCAGGGCTCGTCCAGTTCCACGTAGCGGTGGAAGCGGGCGTCGAGGGTGACGGGCGGCAGCGGGTCGCCGCCCGCCGCCGCCACCGCGGCCTGGCGGGCGGCTTCGAGGAGCAGCATCCCGGGGACGTGGTCGTTGGCGCGCCGGAAGAGGGTGGGGTGGGTGGTGTCCACCCGCAGCCGCCAGCGTCCCGGCGCGTCGCCGGGAGCGAGCACGACGTCCTTCTCGTGCTCGCGGCCGACGACGTGCGGCGGCACCGCGGGCAGCAGGGGTACGGGGGCGCCGATCCCGGCCAGACGGGCGCCCCGCATCCGCCGGTAGGCGGGGGCGGAGGTGCAGTTGATGCCGCCGCCGCCGGTGGCGAGCCGGCGGCCGTCGCGGCTGAGGACGAGCGAGGTGCGCATTTCGCGCAGGCCGCGCCCCCGGGTGCGTATGTCCGAGCAGGAGAGGTCGACGGTGATCTCGGTGGGCCGCTCGTCACGGGTCAGTTCCTCGGCGACGGCGTCGTAGGAGAGGTCCCACATGACGAACTGATCGTCCTCGGGTACCCCGAATTCCGCGTGGCAGATCAGCATGGTTGCCTGGCGCATGGTCTCGGCGACCAGCAGTGGGTCGTGCAGATCGCCGGTCCGCGGTACGAAGAAGGGGTGTGCGGCAGGCCAGCGGGCCGTCACGGAGAATCGGTTCTCCGCGTTGCGGCTCCAACCGGTGGGCAGAATGTCGGCGGGGTCGGCTCGGTGAACGAACTGTGCGGGGAACGGAGTTGACAACCCTTGAACGTTCCGATCCATGACTCCCCTTGCATTGCCCGTCGAGGTCCGCCGAGTTAGGTCGCGCGTAGAATACGTACAGTACGGTTTTCTTTTCAATGCTTCACGTCACAGGGTGAGCACGGACAGCGAGACAGCAGGAGTCACTTTGGCGCAGCAAGCGCGAGCGATCAGGACCCGGCGGATCATTCTCGATTCGGCCGCGGCCGTCTTCGCGGAGCACGGCTACGAGCGGGCGACGATCGGGGAAATCCTGACGCGCGCCGGAGTGACCAAGGGGGCTCTTTATTTCCACTTTGCTTCCAAGGAAGACCTCGCCCTCGGGGTGCTGAACGCCCAGCTGCTCGACGAGCCCCTGACCCCGCAGGACGTGAAGCTCCAGGAGCTGGTGGACCAGGGCTTCCTCCTCGCCCACCGGCTGAAGAGCGACCCCCTGGTCCAGGCGAGCGTGGCGCTCGCCCTCGACAGCGGCGCCACGGGCGTGGACCGGGCGGCTCCGTTCCAGGCGTGGGTGGATCAGGTCGCCGAGGCCCTCACGGCGGCCAAGGCGCGGGGCGAGATCCTGCCGCACGTCAACGTGGTGGACACCGCGGAGCTCTTCTCCGGGGCCTTCGCGGGCATCCAGACCATGTCCCAGGTCGTTTGCGGGCGTGACGACCTCACGCGCCGTGTCGTCGTCCTGCTCCAGCACGTCCTGCCGAGCATCAGCACCCCCGCCGTCCTGACCGGCCTCGACATGTCGCAGGAGCGCGCGAAGCGCCTCGCGGCCGAGTACGAGGAGACCCGTCGGCGCCACGAGGAGGCCGACGTGGCGGATGCGGAGAGTTAGCGAAAACCAACTGCACGGTTTCATCGGGCGCCCCGACGGCAGACTGCCGTCGGGGCGCTCTGGCGTCATGGCACTGAGTGTGTTTTGCTGAGGGTACTCAGTGCCATACGCGGTGCCGTAGCCGATTCCGGGTGCCACAAGCCAGGCCCCCGCACGCCAGGTGCCACCAGCATTTCCAGGGAGCTCAAGACCATGGGCAAGGACTTCGACCTGTACCGGACCTCCGAGGAGCACGAGATGCTCCGGGAGTCGGTGCGTGCGCTGGCGGAGGCGAAGATCGCTCCGTTCGCGGCGGCGGT